>JABFVJ010000008.1 GCA_013362835.1 Nonomuraea sp.
GGACCCGGCCCTCGGGGGGCGGCGCCCTGCGGGCCCGGAGCGCCGGACGCCTGCTGGGCGCTCGCCGAGGCGGGGCCGCCACGCGGACCGGCCGCCGGAGAGCCCGGTGTGGTGGAGAAGGGGTCGGGCAACGCGGCCTCCTGGGCGATCAGGGCTTCGGCCGTGAGCACCGGCATCTCGCTCGTGGGGGTGTCGGCGACCATCCGCAGGAGGGTCTCCGCCTTGGCAGCGCTGAGCCGCTGCCGGTGGTCCTTGTTCAGCAGCCCGTTCAGCACCGGCCGGAGCTGCCCCGCCTGCGTCGGCGGGTCGGCGCTCTCGCTGAGCAGCGCCGCCAGCGTCTCCGCGATCGTGGCCCGCTCGTACGCCGGCCGCCCCTCGACCGCGAAGTACAGCGTCGCCCCCAGCGACCAGATGTCCGACTCGGGCCCGGTGTACTCGCCCCTGGCACGTTCCGGGGCCGTGTAGCCGGGGGAGCCGATCACCATGCCGGTCTTGGTGAGCCGCGAGTCGCCCTCGGCCTTGGCGATGCCGAAGTCGGTCAGCACCACCCGGCCGTTCTCGGTGATGAGCACGTTGCCCGGCTTGACGTCGCGGTGCGTGATGCCCTGGGCGTGCGCGGCGCGCAGCGCGCCGAGCAGGTCGACGCCGATCTCGGCCACGAGCCGGGGCGGCAGCGGCCCCTCCTCCTCGATGACCTGCTCCAGCGAGCGGGCCTCGATGAGCTCCATGATGATCCACGGACTGTCGTCCTGGATCAGCACGTCGTGGATGGCGGCGACGGACGGGTGGTTGATCCGCGAGGCGATGCGGCCCTCGCGGACCATGCGCTCGCGTAGCTCGGCCCGCTGTTCCTCGGTGAGCCCGGGGTCCTGGCGGATCTCTTTGACCGCCACCTCGCGCCCGAGCGCGCGGTCGCGGGCGCGCCACACAGTGCCCATCGTGCCCCGGCCGAGCGGGGCGATGAGCTCGTAGCGCTCCGCGAGCAGGCGTGTCTGCTGTTCCGGCATGAGAAGAAGATATCGATTCTCGCTTGGGAAGTGCTTTACCCTCGCTTGCGAAGTTCTCTTGGCCAGAACCGCCGAGGAAGGCACAACTTTATCACCGTCGCTTTGAAACGGGCATAAGCGGACGGAGCTGGACGTGGTTCGACCCGTTTCCTGTGGACGCCCTCACCCGGCCGCCGCTCCTGGCGCGGCGCGGGAACCGACAGGGCGGCGGCCGTGGCCTCCGCCCTGTGCAGCCCACGGTGCGTGGGCCTGCGTGCGAAAGGGGGCGAGGTGATCACCGGCACCGGGCGTACGGGCCTGCGCGGCGCCAGCGGCTCCTCCGCCGAGCCGCCCGCGGCCACCCTGGCCAGCATGAGCGAGGCGCGTACGGAGTCGAGCCTGGTCTGTGGATCGATCCTGAGCAGCGCGTCGAGCACGGGGGCCAGCGGGCCCGCCTTGCTCATCGGGATCGGCTCGCCACTGGTGAGCGCGGCCAGCGCGGCGGCGGCCGTACGGCGGCCGTGCAGCCCTCTGCCCTCGACGGCGGTGTAGAGGGTCGCGCCGAGCGACCACAGATCGCCGGCGGGACTGGCCTTCGACCCGAGCACCCGCTCAGGGGCGATGTAACCGGCCGATCCCAGGACGATGCCCGCCTGGGTGATGGAAACGTCACCTTCGAGGGCGGCCAGCCCGAAGTCGGTCAGCACCGCGCGGTCCTCGGTCACCAGGACGTTGCTCGGCTTGACGTCGCGGTGCAGGATGCCCTTGGCGTGGACGGCCCGCAGCGCGCCGAGGATCTGCCGGCCGATCTCGGCGGCGCGGCGCGGGTGGAGCGGTCCGTGCTCCTGGATGAGCTGCTCCAGGCTCTTGGCCCGGAGCAGCTCCATCACGATCCAGGGGCGGTCGTCCTCGGTCACGACGTCGAACACGGTGATGACGGACGGATGGGCGACCATCGCCGTGGCCCTGCCCTCACGCTCGGTACGGGCGCACAGCTCGGCGCGCAGTTCCTCGTCGAGCACCGACGGCAGCCGGACCTCCTTGACCGCGACGTCGCGGTCGAGCAACTCGTCATGTGCCCGCCAAACGGTGCCCATGCCGCCGCGTCCGACCGGCTCCACGAGCCGATAGCGCGCGGCGAGTAGGTAACCGGAGGGCGCACGCATGCCAGGCAGCTTACCTATTTGTGTAAACCGACCAGTAGAGGCCGGGCCGATAAATTGTTGCGAACTTAAGTCAACCCGCCTGACTCGTTACGTCAGCGAACCTCCGGGCCACATCCGCCCAGTTGACGATGCCCCACAGTTTCTCGACGTAGTCGGGGCGCACGTTGCGATACTGCAGGTAGTAAGCGTGCTCCCACGCGTCGAACACGAGTATCGGCGTGGTGTTCATGCCGACATTGCCGTGGTGGTCGTAGATCTGCTCGACCACCAGCCTGCGGCTCAGCGGTTCCCACGCCAGCACGCCCCACCCCGAGCCCTGCACCGACGCCGTGGCCGTGGTGAGCTGCTTCTGGAACGCTTCGAAGGTGCCGAAGTGCTCGTCGATGGCCGCCCTGAGCGGGCCGTCGGGGCGGTCGCCGCCGTCGGGCGACAGGTTCTCCCAGAAGATCGAGTGCAGGACGTGCCCGGACAGGTTGAAGGCGTAGGTCTTCTCCAGGCCCACCAGGTTCGTGAAGTCGCCGCCTTCGCGGGCCTCCGCCAGGCGGTCGAGCGTGTCGTTGGCGCCCTTGACGTACGCCGCGTGGTGCCTGGCGTGGTGCAGTTCGAGGATCTCGCCGGTGATGGCGGGCTCCAGGGCTCCGTAGTCGTAGGGCATGTCGGGAAGGGTGTAGTCGCCCATGTGCGCGTCCTCCTCGGAAGTGGATCTCTGTGAGGACACTATTGCAAGTGATTCGCAAGTGCATCAGACTTGCGACCTAGGTCCCGCCTTGGCATTGTGGCGGGGGTCAGTTGGGTCCAGCCGTGCGCGGGCGGGCACGATCCGCCCGCGCACAGGCGCCTCGTGGCGATTTCTTGGGGTGGGAATTACCCAGGTCAGGGCGCTGTTGTACATGTTCGTACCGCGACGGCAGGGCAGCCGTGCCGAGGCGCCCCCGCAGATCTGTCGTCATCACCCATCGCAGGATTCACACCTGTGACCCGCCGTGCCTCATGCACGGTCGGTGAGCAAAGGAGCACCCCCCGATGGCCAAGCACGCCATGATGAAGACCGACCTCGCCAAGCTCGCCCTCGGCGCCACCATCGCCGCGACCGCGCTCGGCGCCACCGTCGCCGTCAACGCCGACTCGACCCACCACACGACGGCCGCCTCGCAGCAGGCCGCCGGCAGCAAGGTGAACGTCACCGCCGCCCAGGTCCTCGCCACCGCCAAGGCCCAGGTCGGCACCTCCGAGAACGACAACGGCGGCGGCACCAAGTTCCAGCAGTGGTACGCCTCCTCGCCCCGCGCGGCCGAGACCGTCGCCCGCGACGGCGGCAGCCGCCAGGACTACCTGAACGCCGCCTGGTGCTCGATGTTCGTCTCCTGGGTCGGCGAGCAGACCGGCGCCCGCCCGCAGGTCGGCTGGGACGCCTACACCGTCGCCCACGCCAAGTGGTTCGCCGCCAACGACCGCTGGGGCACCGAGGCCAAGCCCGGCGCCGTGGTCTTCTTCTCCTGGAAGGGCGGCAAGAGCCTGAGCGACATCCAGCACGTCGGCTTCGTCGTCAAGGACAACGGCGACGGCACGATCTCCACGATCGAGGGCAACACCGGCAACGGCAAGGTCGAGGAGCGCGTCCGCCCGACTTCTCAGGTCGTCGGCTACGGTTACCCGTCCTACGCCGCCTGACACATCGACTTCGCGCGCATTCCCTCCGGGGGTGCGCGCTTTGTCGTATCGCCGCACGTCAGCGGGGTTGTGACGGTCGGCACACCCGTCTGCCCGATAAATGTGCATGATGCCTAGTAGGGGACTTTCAGGCGTACGGCAGGCTGACTGACAGGAACCACGGGGCGTCGTCAGCAAGTTGTAAGGGTGCCGTAAGAGGACGGGGGCATGCTTAACACATGAGAGAAGGCGAGAACCCAGGAGCGGCTGAAACTGTCGGTGTCAGTCGTCACACTGGGGGAATACGCCGAAGGTTCCACCACTGACGACAGAAGTTGAAGGACGTGATGGAGATGCGCCAGATACAGGTTCGCCGCCGGCCGAAGAAGCCGACCAGAGCCGCCCTGGACCTTCGCACGCCGTCGGGGCGACAGTTGCCCTTTTGACCATCAGGAAACAGGAGCGCCATCTGAGAGGTGCGCGATGTTGTGCAGTCACTTCCCCGTTTGCCCGAGTGCGGATTCACCCGACCGTGAGCGTTCGCACGTGATCTCGGCCCATCCAGACCAGGGTTGGAGCCTTCTCTGCAACGGCGTCGTGCTGTTCGACGACACCGGTCTGCTCCTGCCCGACGGCAGCGTCGTCGCCCCGCACCGAGCGCCGGTCGCCGCGTGACAGATCCGCACCGAGCGCTGATCGCCGCGTGACCGTTCCGCGGCCTGACGGGCCTTGAGGGGGCGCCTCCGCGCCCCCTGCCCGCCCCCTGCCCGGCGCCTACCTGCGCCCGATGCTCAGCACCGGCCCCGTGCGGTCGGTGAAGAAGTCGTCACCCTTGTCGTCCACGACGATGAACGCGGGGAAGTCCTCCACCTCGATCTTCCACACCGCCTCCATGCCCAGCTCGGGGTATTCGAGCACCTCCACCTTCCTGATGCAGTCCTGGGCCAGCCGCGCGGCCGGGCCGCCGATGGAGCCCAGGTAGAAGCCGCCGTACTTCTGGCACGCCTCGGTCACCTGCTTGGACCTGTTGCCCTTGGCCAGCATGACCATCGAGCCGCCCGCCGCCTGGAACCGTTCGACGTAGGAGTCCATGCGGCCGGCCGTGGTGGGGCCGAACGAGCCGGAGGCGTAGCCCTCGGGGGTCTTGGCCGGGCCCGCGTAGTAGACGGCGTGGTCCTTCAGGTACTGCGGCATCTCGCCGCCGTCGTCGAGCAGCTCGGCGATCTTCGCGTGCGCGATGTCGCGGGCGACGACGAGAGGACCGGTCAGCGAAAGCCGCGTTTTAACCGGATATTTCGTCAGCTCGGCGAGGATGTCGTGCATCGGGCGGTTGAGGTCCACGCGGACGACGTCGTCCGACAGGTGCTCGTCCGTGGTCTCCGGCAGGAAGCGGGCCGGGTCGGTCTCCAGCTTCTCCAGGAACACGCCCTCCGGGGTGATCTTGGCCAGCGCCTGGCGGTCGGCCGAGCACGACACCGCGATGGCCACCGGGCAGGACGCGCCGTGGCGAGGCAGCCGGATCACGCGTACGTCGTGACAGAAGTACTTGCCGCCGAACTGCGCGCCGATGCCGAGCTTCTGCGTCAGCTCGAAGACCTTGGCCTCCAGCTCCAGGTCGCGGAACCCGTGGCCCGACGGCGAGCCCTCGGTGGGGATCGAGTCGAGGTAGCGGGCGCTCGCGTACTTGGCGGTCTTGAGCGCGAACTCGGCGGAGGTGCCGCCCACCACGACGGCCAGGTGGTACGGCGGGCAGGCCGCGGTGCCCAGCGAGCGGATCTTCTCCTCCAGGAAGGCCAGCATGCGCTTCTCGTTGAGCACGGCCTTCGTCTCCTGGTACAGGAACGACTTGTTGGCCGAGCCGCCGCCCTTGGCCATGAACAGCAGCTTGTACTCGTCGGCGTGACCGTGGGGGTCTTCCGCGTAGAGCTCGATCTGGGCGGGCAGGTTGTTGCCCGTGTTCTTCTCCTCCCACATGGTCAGCGGGGCCATCTGGGAGTAGCGCAGGTTGAGCCTGGTGTAGGCGTCGTACACGCCTTCTGAGATGTGCTCGGCGTCGCGGCCGTCGGTCAGGACGTGGCGGCCGCGCTTGCCCATGACGATCGCGGTGCCGGTGTCCTGGCACATCGGCAGCACGCCGCCGGCCGAGATCGAGGCGTTCTTCAGCAGGTCGAGGGCGACGAAACGGTCGTTGCCGCTGGACTCGGGGTCGTCGACGATCTTGCGGAGCTGGGCCAGGTGGGACGTACGGAGAAAGTGGGAGATGTCGTGGATCGCCGTCTCGGTGAGCAGCCGCAACGCCTCCGGCTCGACCTCCAGAAACGTACGCCCAGCCGCTTCGACCTTCCGCACCCCCTCCGATGTGATCAGCCGATACTCGGTCTCATCGGCGCCCATGGGAAGCAGGTCGGTGTAGTCGAAGTCCATGTCCATAGAGGGTACGCCCCCTGTTTCCGTGGTCATCCCGGGACCGGGACCGGCTCCTTGGCCCGCCCGGCGGTGAGGCCCACGAGGATCCCGGCGATCACCAGGCCCGCGCCCGCCAGGTCGTACGCGCTCGGCGTCGCGATGCCGAGCACGAGCCCGGTGACGATCGCGCCGACCGGGATCAGCCCCGCGAACAGCCCGGCGAGCCCCGGGCCCAGCTTCGGCAGCGAGGTGTACCAGAGGAAGAACGCCACGACCGTGACCACGACCGCCAGGTAGGAGAACCCCAGGAACTCGGGGACGGTCGGCATCCTCAACATGCCCGAACCCTCCTTGACCAGCCCGATCACGGCCAGCAACGGGACGGCGAGCGCCGTCGAGTACGCCGAGACCCTGATCGCCCCCAGCTTCGGCAGCAGGGGGATGGCGAGCAGGGAGAAGCTCACCTCGCCCACCAGCGCGCCGAGCGCCCACAACAGGCTCGTCAGGTTGCCGCTGCCGAGCCCGGTGGCCAGCGTCGCCCCGGCCACGACCACGGTCGCCCCCACCAGCAGGCGCGGCGCGGGACGTCCACTGGCCAGCGCGAGCGCCAGCGGCACGGTGCCGAGGACCGTGCCGACCAGCGCGGGCCCCGAGGCGCGGGTGGACTCGACCACGCAGACGTTGAAGACCACCAGGCCGAGCAGGGTGAGGCCGGCCAGGTAAAGGGTCTCGCGCCGGGTCAGCCGGACGAACCGCAGGCCGAGCGCCCTGGTCACGACGAGCAGGATGACCGCGGCCACGAGGTAGCGCACGGCCTGGCCGCCGTAGAGGGGATAGGCCCCGATCAGCCCGGACACGCCGGCCAGCGTCCCCACGAGGAACATGGCCGAGGCGGCGCCGGTGATTCCGTTTCTCATGAAGAGAAGGCTAGGGACACAATGGTTCCTCCAAACAGTCCAATGTCCCGCTATATGACAGGACCAATATGTCTGACCTTCACATCCAGATAAATCGGGACCTGGGCGGGATCGCTGGGCAGATCGCGTCCGAGCTGCGCGAGAGCGTGCGACTCGGGCGGCTCGTCCCCGGCACCCGGCTGCCTGCCACGCGCGACCTCGCCGCCGACCTCCAGGTCTCCAGGGGCGTGGTGGTGGAGGCGTACGAACAGCTCGTGGCCGAGGGGTTCCTGGTCTCCAAGGTGGGCGCCGGGACCGAGGTGGCGTCCCTGGGCAGTACCAGGGCCGCCCGGCCGCAACCCGGGGAGCGGGACGCCGTACCGCACCACGGGCACCGCGCGACCTCGCCCGACCTCGGCCACTTCCCCAGGGAACGCTGGATGTCGGCCGTACGGCACGTCCTCGCCACCGTGCCGACCGACGCGCTCGACTACGGCGACCCGGGGGGCGTCCCCGAGCTGCGCGAGGAGCTGGCCGGCTACCTGCGCAGGGTCAGGGCGGCGGACGTGCGTCCCGACAACCTGGTCATCGTGGGCGGAGTGGCCCAGGGGCTGAGCCTGGTGCTGCACGTCCTCGCCCGGCGGGGCGAGGTGCGCCTGATCGTCGAGGACCCGACCAGCCACCGCCAGATCCCGCTGCTGAGGAGGGCGGGGGCCCGCCTGGTGCCGGCGCCCGTGGACGAGGAGGGGCTGACCGTCGACGCGCTGGAGGGCGACGCGGTGCTGGTCACGCCGGCGCACCAGTACCCGACGGGCGTCGTGCTCTCCCCGTCCAGGCGGGCCGCGCTCATGGAGTGGGCGTACGCGGGCGACCGGGTGATCCTGGAGGACGACTACGACGCCGAGTTCCGCTACGACCGCGACCCGGTCGGCTGCCTCCAGGGCCTCGCCCCCGACCGGGTCGTGCTGTCGGGCAGCGTCAGCAAGTCGCTCGCGCCGGGCCTGCGGCTCGGCTGGGTCGCCGCCCCCGCGTGGCTCGCCGAGTCGATCCGCCGCGCCAGGGGCGAGCTGGACCTGGGCTCCCCGGTCATCGAGCAGTACGCGCTGGCGCGGTTCCTGCGTACCGGCGGCTACGACAAGCATCTGCGGCGCATGCGCAGGGAGTACCGCCGCCGCCGGGACGCCCTGGTCAGGGCGCTGGCCGAGGAGCTGCCCGAGATCCGCGTCCGGGGCATCGACGCGGGCCTGCACGTCTACCTCGACCTGCCCGGCGACTGGGACGAGCTCCAGGTCGTCCGGGCGGCCCAGGAGCTCGGCCTGCCCGCCGAGCCGGTCGGGCCCATGCGATCGACGCCCGGATCTCCGGCGGTCGTGGTCGGGTTCGCCCGCGTGGCGGTCCACCACGCGTCCGAAGCGGTAAAAGGGTTGAAGGTCAGCATGTCCGGACAAATTGTTGACTGAGGGCGAAGAGCTCGCTTAGAAAGAAGTCCTCTTCCTCGTTGGAGGCGCCATGCGTGTGGGACTGCTGGGCCTGGGCCGGATCGGCGCCTTCCACGCCGCCAACCTCGCCGCGCATCCCCTGGTCGACGAGCTGATCGTGGCCGACCCGGTCAGGACCTCGCCGTACGGCAGGCCGGGCGACCCGTTCGAGGCCGACGCCGTGGTCATCGCCACGCCGACGAGCACCCACGCCGAGCTCCTCGTACGGGCCTGCGAGCTGGGCGTGCCCGCCTTCTGCGAGAAACCGGCGGCGGGCACGGTCGCCGACACGGTCAAGGTGCTGGAGGCGAGCGCGGGCAGGCGGGTGGGCATCGGGTTCCAGCGCAGGTTCGACCCCGGGTACCGGGCCGCCGCCGCCGCGCTCCGGGCCGGGGAGCTGGGGGAGCTGCACCGCGTCCACCTGGTCACGGCCGATCCGGCGCCGCCGCCGGCCGCGTACCTCCCGCTGTCCGGCGGGATCTTCCGCGACTGCCACATCCACGACTTCGACATCCTGCGCTGGGTGACCGGGCGCGAGGTGGTCTCGGTCCACGCCGCCGGCGCCAACCGGGGCGCCGCGTTCTTCGCCGAGGCGGGCGACGTGGACAACAGCGCCGCGCTGCTCACCCTGGACGACGGCACGCTGGCCACCGTCCAGGGCTCGCGCTACAACGGCGCGGGCTACGACGTACGCATGGAGCTCGCGGGCACCGAGGGCACCCACGCGGTCGGTCTCGGCCCGCGCGCCCCGCTGACCAGCACCGAGGGTCTGCGGCTGACCGGCCCGCCCTGGCCCGACTTCGTCACCAGGTTCGCGGACGCCTACACGGCCGAGATCGACGCCTTCCTGCGCGGCGGCGACGGCCTGTGCTCGGTCGAGGAGGCCCTGGCCGCCCTGTACGTCGCCGAGGCCGCCGACCTGTCGCTGCGCGAGCGCCGCCCCGTCCAGGTGGCCGAGGTGGCCCTTGCCTGACGTCCGACGGCGACGTCGCGGCGGTCTCGCTGTGGGAGACCGCCTGAGCCTCACGCCTTCGCCGCCGCCTTCCTGGGCGAGAAGCCCGGCGCCAGCGCGATGA
>JABFVJ010000391.1 GCA_013362835.1 Nonomuraea sp.
TTCGGGCTGCGGATCACGACCGACCGCCAGTACAGCGGCCCGGAGATCAGGTCCAGGGCCAGCTCGTCGTCGCGGCCCACCCGGACCTCACCGCGCTGCTCCGCCGCCACGATGATCTTGCTGGCGACGCCCTCCTGACCGTCCCGCAGCGCCTTCTGCACGGCCTCGGCGATCTCGGGATTGCGGGCCGCCTCGGCCTGGAGGTCCGGCAGGATCTGCGAGGCCACCGGGTGCCGCAGCGCCCTTGACGTCATCTCGTACAGCAGCCGCAGATCGCTCTCCAGCGCGCCCGTGTCCGGCGCCGGAAGCCCCTGCACGGCGAGCGCCGACACCACGTCGAGCACCAGGTGCAGCTTGGAACGCCAGCGGCGGTACACCGCCGTCTTGCCGACGCCCGCACGGCGCGCGATCCCCTCGATGGACATCCGCGCGTAGCCGACGGCCGCGAGCTCCTCGAAGACGGCCGTCCGGATGGCCTCCGTCACGTCCTCGCGCAGCACGGCCGCCCCGGCGGGTGCCCGGCGGCGCGGACGCGTCTGAGGCTCCTCGGCGTTGGTCGTCATACGGACCAGCATAGGGGCGTTACGACGATACGGGATCGTCCCCACGCAACGCGTCACGACGAAACGGTTGCGTTCCGACGCCCAGTCGGCCTACGCTCACGTTGCGACGATACGGTGCCGTCCCGACGTAAGAGAACGTGAAGAGTCACGTAAGGAAACTCCCGGCGACGAGCCCGGTCACCGCACTCCACCCCCCTTGAGCGAAAGCAGCGGATGTGAGCCAGGTCCTCCACACACCGCCCCCGACGGAGGCGGCGCCCCCCTCGCCCGCCGCCGGCGACCTCGCGGCCCTCGCCGCCCGCCACGGCCTCTCGGTCAGCGGTGCCCGTCCGACGCTGTCCGAGTACATCCGCCAGCTGTGGGCCCGGCGCCACTTCATCACCGCGTTCTCGACCGCCAAGCTCACCGCCCAGTACAGCCAGGCGAAGCTCGGCCAGATCTGGCAGGTGATGAACCCGCTGCTCAACGCGGCGGTGTACTTCCTCATCTTCGGTGTGCTGCTCGGCACGAAGAAGGGTGTTCCGGACTACGTCCCGTTCCTGGTGACGGGCGTGTTCATCTGGACGTTCACCCAGAGCTCGATCCTGGCGGGCACCCGCGCGATCTCCGGCAACCTAGGCCTGGTGCGCGCCCTGCACTTCCCGCGGGCCGCGCTGCCGATCTCGTTCTGCCTCCAGCAGCTCCAGCAGCTGCTGTTCTCCATGTGCGCCCTCGTCGTCATCCTGCTCTGCTTCGGTGTGCCGGTGGCGGCGTCCTGGGTGCTGGCGATCCCGGCGCTGGTCCTGCAGTTCGTCTTCAACGCGGGCGTCTCGATGGTCATGGCCCGGCTCGGCGCCAAGACCCCGGACATCGCGCAGCTGATGCCGTTCGTGCTGCGTACGTGGATGTACGTCTCGGGCGTCATGTGGAGCATCGAGCACCTGGCCAGCAAGCACAGCGACTGGCCGTCATGGGTGGTCCCCGTCCTCCAGGCCAACCCGGCCGCCGTCTACATCGACCTGATGCGCTTCGCGCTGATCGACAGCTTCCACGCGAGCCAGCTGCCGGCCCATGTGTGGCTGATCGCGACGGGCTGGGCCCTGCTCGCCGGAGTCGGCGGCTTCATCTACTTCTGGAAGGCTGAGGAGACGTACGGCCGTGGCTGAGAACGCGAACATCAACGACCAGGTACCCGCCCCCACCGTGATCGCGGACAGCGTGGACATCGTCTACCGCGTCAACGGCACCGGCGCCGGCAAGGGCTCCGCGACCGCCGCCCTCAACCGCATCCTGCGCCGCGAGAAGACCGAGAAGGCGTCCGGTGTGCGCAAGGTGCACGCCGTGAAGAAGGTGTCGTTCGTCGCCTACAAGGGCGAGGCCATCGGCCTCATCGGCACCAACGGCTCCGGGAAGTCGACCCTGCTGAAGGCGGTCGCAGGCCTGCTCCCCGTGGAGAGCGGCGCCATCTACACCGACGGCCAGCCCTCCCTGCTCGGCGTCAACGCGGCCCTGATGGGCGACCTCACCGGCGAGCGCAACGTCTACCTCGGCGGCCTCGCGATGGGCATGTCCCGCGAGCAGGTCAAGGAGCGCTACCAGGAGATCGTCGACTTCTCCGGCATCAACGAGAAGGGCGACTTCATCACCCTGCCCATGCGCAC
>JABFVJ010000049.1 GCA_013362835.1 Nonomuraea sp.
ACCGTTCCAGACGTGCAGCCTGCCGCCCTCGGTCTTGACCGCCAGCAGGTCACTGACGCCGTCCCCGCTGAAGTCCCCGGCGACAGGACGGCTGAAGCCCTTCCAGCCGCCGCCGATCGGGACCCCGGATGCGAACTGGTTGCGTCCCTTGCCGTTCCAGACGGTCAGCACGCCTGTCTCCGCGTGCACGGCGCCGAGGTCGGGCCGGCCGTCCCCGTTGACGTCCCCCAGCGACGTCAGAGTGGCGGCGTACGGCTCCCAGCCGGGGCCGAGTTCGGTGACCGAGGAGAACTCGTTGGCGCCTTCACCGTTCCAGACGTGCAGCCTGCCGCCCTCGGTCTTGACCGCCAGCAGGTCACTGACGCCGTCCCCGCTGAAGTCCCCGGCGACAGGGCGGCTGAAGCCCTTCCAGTCTCCGCCGACCGCGACAGCCGGGCCGAACCGGTTGTCGCCTGTGCCGTTCCAGATGGTCAGCGTCCCGGTGCTGGCCGAGAAGAGGTCGCCCGCGCCGTCGCCGTCGAAGTCGGGCGTACCGGACATGCCCGTCCCGGCGTAGTTCGGGTTCTGCGCGTGGGTGAGGGTCTCCCAGGCCAGGAAGTGCGACATCCCGACGGGACGCTTCTGCTCGACCCACTGCGCGGCGTACGGGAAGTCGTCGTACCCGAGACGCTGGTGCAGCGCGTTGTAGCCGACCTCGAAGTGGGCCCCGAGGTCGCGGGTGACCTTGCCGCCGCACAGCCACGACGGCACCGTGCCGCCCAGTTGGAGGCGGGCGTGGAGGTCCATCGCGCGGCGCAGCCGGTGTTTGGCCGTGGCGTACAGGTCCACGCCCTGGTGGGCGGCCGTCTCCGCGACGTGGGAGATGGCGGCGAGGCCCCAGCCGGTGTGCCAGAAGTCCCGGCAGGTCTCCTGGGTCAGGCCGTCCACGAACGTGGTCTGCCCGTGCCAGTAGTCGATGATCTCGGCCTTGGTGTTGTACGTGCTGTTCGGCGGCGCCTTGGGCAGCGAGCCGTCCGTCGTGAGGTAGACGTAGGCGGGCAGCCTGCCGCGCCAGGTCGCGACCGCCCGGTCGAAGGAGGCGCGGTCGTCCAGGTGCACGGCGATGCCGATGGCGGCATCCGTCATGATCAGTTCCCAGTTGCCGTTCCTGTCGGGCGCGCCGGCGATCACCGTCGGCAGATACACGGTGCGGAGCTTGCCGGCGAACCGGCTCGCCTGGCCCCAGCCGGAGTAGGTGTGCTTGATGAGCTCGGCGGCGCGGGAGAAGTTGGCGCCCGCCCAGCCGGTCTGGAGCGGCGCGTTGCTCCCGGTGTGGCCGGTGATCACGGCCGACCAGGCGTCCATGATCTGGATCGCCTTGTCGGCGTAGCGGGAGTCCTTGGTCAGGTACCACTGCAGCGCGTGCGTGTAGGCCGCCATGGAGTCGTTGCGTTCGTCGGAGCACCCCTGGTCGGGGTTCGACACGGGGCCGCAGTTCACGACCGCCCGGGGCTTGGCCGTGTAGGACAGCGAGGCGTGGGAACTGCGTCGCAGGGAGCTCCAGGCCGACTTCCAGGGCTCGTTGCCGAGGTTGACCCTGACGAAGTCGAGCTGGGCGCGACTGACCAGGACGCCGGGGTGCTTGAACACGGCCGCCTGCGCGGGCTGCGGCACGAACAAGGCCGCCGCCACGAGTACGGCGACGGCGAGAGGGCGGGCGAGACGCACGGATGTCCTTCCGGAGGCAGGGGAGGACGCCCATTCCGCCAGCCGCCGGTTCCCGCTGTCAATGGTGTCCCGCCGTGAACAGGGCCTCGATATACCCGCCGCATACCGCGTGCGGCGTCACCGGAAGGAGCGGCCGTACCCCCGCATCGGGGTGGGTACGGCCGCTCTGTGCTGCTAGACCGCCACTCAAGCGGCGTCGAGGGCTTCGGTGATCTTGCGGGTCATCTCGGTCAGGGTGGGGCCAGGGCCGCCCTTCTGCGCACGGGAGGCCGCCTCGACGGCGATCAGGACGGTGCCGCGGAAGTTGAGGGCCTCGTCCGAGGACTGGCGCTTGAGCAGGCTCATCGCCTCCGTCAGTGCCGGAAGCACGTGGTCGGCCAGTTCGGCGACGGATTTGCCGTCCAGGTGGATGTCCTTGGACTTGGCGGCCAGGACGTGTCCGATCGGGCCGGTGGCCGAGGACAGGGCGATGGAGCCTTCGGTGGCGATGCGGT
>JABFVJ010000301.1 GCA_013362835.1 Nonomuraea sp.
CCGCGCCTCGGCGAGGTCGCCCTCGTCGAGCGCGACCCGGCCGAGCCCGGCCAGGCAGCTCACGATCTGCTGCCTCGCGTCGACGTGCCGCAGCAGCCGCAGGCCCGCCTCGTAGTGGCGCCGCGCGGCCGCCGGGTCGCCCGAGCGCCGCGCCACCTGGGCCAGGCCGACGTGGGCGTAGGACTGGCCCAGATGGTTGTCCAGGCGCTCGCTGAGCGACAGGACCTCCTCGAACGCGCGCCCGGCCTCGTGCAGGCGGCCGGCCCGCAGGCCGACGTCGGCCCTGGTGCCCTGGGCGATCGTCTCCAGGATCGGGTCGCCGCGCCGCCTGGCCGTCTCCAGGGCGCCGGCCAGGGGCTCCTGGTCGCCGGTGGCCTGGGCCAGCATGATCAGGCCGACGGCCTCGCCGTAGGCGTCCCTCGCGTCCACGCACAGCGCCAGGCCGATCTGTACGCACCGGGTCGCGAGCTCGGCGTCGCCCGTCGCGAGCGCGAGCTCCCCGCGCAGGATCATGGCCTGGCCGCGCAGCCCTTCGGGCACCTCGGGGGCGTCGAGCGCGAGCAGCCGGTCGAGCCGCTCGGCGAGGTCGAGCCTGCGCCCGCTCGCCATCAGCAGGTAGCGGACGTCGGTCAGCAGCTCCAGCGCGGGGCGCGGCGACCCGCTCGCCACGGCCCAGTCGCAGGCCGCGCCCACCTCGGCCTTGAGCCCGTCGAAGAGGTTGACGAACCGCTCGACCACGGGCCACGACGTGCGCGTCTCCGGCGCGAGGGCGGCCTTGAACCGCGCGGCCAGCCCGGCCAGGGCCGTGAGGTGGGCGTTCCGCAGGGTCACCTCCTCGCCGGACTCGGCCAGGCGCTCCAGGGCGTACTCGCGGACGGTCTCCAGCAGCCGGTAGCGGGCCTGGCCGGCGACCTCGCCGTCGAGCACGACCAGCGACTTGTCGACCAGGTCGCACAGGCGCAGCAGCACGTCCTCCTCGGGCAGGCCGGGGCCGGCGCACACGCCTTCGGCCAGGTCGAGCGTCCAGCACGAGCGGAAGGTCGCGGCCCGGCGCAGCAGCAGCCGTTCCTGGGGGCTGAGCAGCCGGTAGCTCCAGTCGACGGCGGCGCGTAACGTACGGTGGCGGGCGTGCGCGGTACGGGCCCCGCCCGCGAGCACCCGGAACCGGTCGTCGAGCCGCTCGACGAGCTGGCGTACGGACAGCACCCTGACCATGGCGGCGGCCAGCTCGATCGCCAGCGGCAGCCCGTCGAGCGCCTGGCACAGCTCCACCACCAGCGGCGACGTCTCCCCCGTCAGCCCGAAGCCGGGCCGGGCGGCGGCGGCCCGCGCCACGAAGAGCCGCACGGCCTCGCTGTGCTCGCCGTCGAGGGAGAGCGGCGGCACCCGCCAGACGGTCTCGCCCGGCACGCGCAGCGGCTCGCGGCTGGTGGCCAGCACGGTCAGCCGAGGGCAGGCGCCGAGCAGGTCGCGGCAGAGCTCGGCGCACTCGGCGACCACCGGCTCGCAGTTGTCGAGCACCAGCAGCACGCGGCGCGTGCCGATGGTCTCGGGCAGGTCGTCGGCGATGCCGAGCGCGGCCGAGACCCGCTCCTCCAGCTCGCCCTTCTCCAGGTCGGCCAGCTCGATCAGCCAGACGCCGTCGGGGTGCTCCGGGGCGATCCTGGCGGCCAGGCGCAGGGCCAGCCGGGTCTTGCCGATGCCCCCGGCGCCGCATAACGTCACCACCCGCGACACGCGGCTGAGGTGCACGAGCTCATCGAGATCGGACTCCCGGCCGACGAACAGGTTCGGCTCGGCCGGCAGGTTGCAGAAGTCGGCAGTTCGCAGCATCACTGTGAGTGTGTCACCAACTACCGTTCGCGCCCAGACGTAATCGGCGGCGAACTCTAGGCGAGGGCGGCCTCCAGGACCGCGCGGGCGACGGTCGCGACCATGCCGGCCCTGGGGCCCGGGTTCTCCAGGACCACGCCGACCGCGACCTCCGGGGCGTCGGCCGGGGCGAACGCCGTGGCCAGCGCGTGGCCGCCGCCGGTGGCCGCGATCTTCGCGGCCACCTCGACGCCGGGGATGGCCGCCGCCGTGCCGGGGCCGCCCGGGTGGGTCACCGTCGTCATCATCGCCGCCAGGTAGCGGGCCTGCTCGGGCGACATGGTCCTGCGGTACGGCGTGGGCGCGGCCCGGTTGATGAGCGAGCCGTCCGGCAGGCGCACCTCCTCCACCAGGTACGGCCGCATCAGCACGCCGTTGTCGGCCACCGCCGCCGACAGCATGGCGATCATCAGCGGGGTGGCGCGGTCGTCGTGGTGCCCGATGGCCGACAGGGCGGTCTGCGGCCGGTCCATGCCCTCCGGATACCTGCTGGCCGTCGCGGGCAGCGGCACGCGCAGGTCGTCCGCGTTGAACCCGAACGCCTCCGCCTGGTCCCTGAGGATGTCCTGGCCGAGCTGGAGCCCGATGCCGGCGAACGCGGTGTCGCAGGAGCCCTGGAAGGCGTACATGAGGGTGGGGCGGGCGTCGCCGCAGGGGGCGGTGTTGGAGACGTACGCCGAGGAGCCGGGCAGCCGCAGGCGGCCGGGGGCGTCCACCAGGGCGGTGGGCGTGTACTCGCCGGAGGCGAGCGCGGCCGTCGTCGTCACCAGCTTGAACGTGCCTTCCGGCGGATAGAGCCGGTTCAGCGCCCGGTTCAGCAGGGGTTGCGCGGGCAGCCGGCCGAGCCGGGCGAGCGTCGCGTCGAGGCGGGCGGCGTCGAAGGTGGCCAGGGCGTTCGGGTCGTAGGACGGGTAGCTGGCCAGGGCGAGGATCGCGCCGGTCGCCGGGTCGATCGCGACCACCGCGCCGGGCACGCCCGCGGCCTTGAGGCTGTGGTAGGCGGCCCACTGGGTGCGTTCGCTGATGGTCAGCCGGACGTCGGCGCCGCCCGCGTCGCCGTCGCTGACCATCGAGCGCACCCTGACCTTGGGGTCCTCGCCCGACAGGACGCCGTTCTCGGCCCCCTCGACGCCGGTCGCGCGGTAGAGGGAGACGTGGCCGGTGACGGGGGCGTAGAGCTCGCCGTCGGTGTAGACCCGCTGGAACCGGTACGGCCCGCTCCCGGGCGCCGGGCGGCTCCTCGCCACGGTCGTGCCGTCGTAGGTGAGGATGTCGCCGCGCGGACGGGCGAACCTGGCGATGAGCGCGCGTTCGTTGCGGCGGTCGGCGTTGAGCGCCCGCGCGCCGAACGCCTGGACGACCGTGATGTGGGCCAGCAGCACGAACAGCATGACCCCGCAGAGCACGGCCACGCGGCCCAGCGGGACGTTGATCCGCTTCGCCCTGGGTCCGGCCATGATCCCTGGTCTAGCAACCGGACTGCCAAGGCGGGGCTACATGACGCTGCGGTAGTAGGAAATCTTGTGGTGGATGTAGCTCTGGCGCTCGGTCAGGTTGGCGATCTGGGCCTGCACCTGGCGATCGTGCTCCTCCAGAAGGCGGATGCGGTCGGGGATCGTGTGGTCGCCCCCGCGTACGAGCTCGGCGAAGCAGAGCATCTTGGCGATGGGCATGCCCGTGTCACGCAGGCAGCGGATCATGCCGAGCCAGCCCACGTCCTCCTGGCTGAACCTGCGCTGACCTGCGGCGTTGCGGCCGACGGGCTCCAGCAGGCCGATCTTCTCGTAGTAGCGCAGGGTGTCGAGGCTGAAGCCGGTCTCCTCGACGACCTCGGCGGGTGTGTACACGCTCACGCGTCCCAGTCTTCCACCTGGAGGGCACTCCAGGTCAACGGCTTGACATGGAGCGCGCTCCAGGTCCGAGAGTCGGCGCCATGGACATCGCACTCGGCACGATCCCGTTCGGCACCACGGTCAGCCTGAAGGACTCCTTCGCCCTGCTCGACCGCTTCCACGAGGCCGGGGGCACCCGGCTGGACACGGCGAACAACTATCCGTTCTGGGTGGAGGGGCGTACGGGCGACGAGAGCGAGGAGGCGATCGGGGCCTGGATGGCGGCGCGCGGCAACCGGGACGAGATGTTCGTCAGCACCAAGGGCGGGGCGCGGCCGACCGTGGCGGGCGACCGTACGCTGGGGTCGGCCGAGGGGCTGTCGGCGGCGGCGGTCGCGCGGGCGGCGGAAGGCAGCCTGCGGAGGCTGCGTACCGACCACGTCGACCTCTACTGGTCGCACATCGAGGACCGATCGGTGCCGCTGATGGAGACGCTGGGCGCTCTCGACGCGCTGGCCGAGGAGGGGAAGGTGCGGGCGCTCGGGGCGAGCAACATCGCCACGTGGCGGCTGGAGCGGGCGCGGAACGTCTCGGCGGCGCGGGGCTGGATGCCGTACACGGGGGTGCAGCTGCGGCACACGTACCTGCGGCCGCGGCCGTTCACCGAACTGGCCGAGGGCGGGCACACGCTGGCCTCGGACGAGATGCTCGACTACGTGGCCGCCGAGCCGGACCTGACGCTGTGGTTGTACAACACGTTGATGGGCGGGGCGTACACGCGGGACGACCGGCCCGTGCCGGAGATCTACGACCACCCCGGCACCGCCCGCCGCCTCGCCGTGCTGCGCGAGGTCGCGGGTGAGCTGGGCGCCACGCCCAACCAGGTGGTGCTGGCGTGGCTGCTGGCCGACGGTCATGTGCCGATCGTCGGCGTCTCCACGACGGCCCAGCTGGAGGAGGCCATCGGCGCGGCGGACCTCAAGCTGGACCCGGAGCTGCGCGCCCGTCTGGACGCGGTCTCGTAGCGGATCAGGGCACGGGGTCGGTCTCGTAGGGGTCAGGGCAGGTGGTCGGCGAGGTAGCGGCGGACCAGTTGCTTGCATTCGGCGACCAGCTCGGGGTCGCCGCCCGGATCGACCCGGAAGGCGAGCTTCAGCACCGCGTCGGTCGCCTCGACGGCCACCACCAGCGCCCGGTCGAGGCCGGGCCCCGCGGGCGCGTCGAGCAGGGCGAGGGTGAGGGCGCGCAGCCGGTCGGCCACGACCACGTTGTTGTCGAGGGCGCCGTCGAGCGTCTGCTTGGTGCCTTCCAGCGGCGGCCCGCCGGGCGTGGGCAGCACCTCGCCGAAGTCGACCACCGCGAACCCCGGCGTGGTGCGCTTCATGTCGACGAACTCGTCGATGGCGAGGTCGACCAGGTCGGTCCAGTGGCCGAGGTCGGCGAGCGCGATGCGCTCGGTGACGCGTTCGAGGAACGCCTCGAGGTTGCGCAGGGCCAGCGCGCGCACCAGCCCCTGCTTGTCGTGGAAGAACTGGTAGAACGTGCCGATCGGGACCTCGGCGCGGCGCGCGACCTCCTTCGTGGTCAGCGCTTCGTAGCCCACCTCGTCGAGCAGCAGCGCGCACTCGTCGAGCATCCGCTCCACCCGCTCCACGCTCCGGCGCTGGGCGGGACGTCGGCGCAAGGTACTCGTCATGCCCCCATCCTGGCCTATTACCAGCAGGTACAGGCCGGCCACTTTGACTTCCGTTAACATGAGCCATACTCGCATAAAGGAGCCGAGATGTTCTTTTGGGGTACGGCCACCGCCGCCTACCAGATCGAGGGCGCGGTCACCGAGGACGGCAGGGGCACGTCCATCTGGGACACCTTCTCCCACGAGCCGGGACGCACCAGGGACGGCCACACCGGGGACGTGGCCTGCGACCACTACCACCGCTGGCGCGAGGACGTCGCGCTCATGTCCGGCCTCGGCGTGAACGCCTACCGCTTCTCGATCGCCTGGCCGCGCGTCCAGCCGCTCGGGGCGCTCGGGGCGGGCGGGGTCAACGCCAAGGGCCTCGACTTCTACGAACGCCTCACCGACGCCCTGCTGGAGGCCGGCATCCAGCCGGTGCCGACGCTCTTCCACTGGGACCTGCCCCAGCCGCTCCAGGACCGGGGCGGCTGGATGAACCGCGACACGTCCCACCGTTTCGCCGAATATGCGGCGATCGTCGCGGAACGCCTGGCCGACCGCATCCCCCTGTGGATCACCCTGAACGAGCCCTTCGTCCACATGGCCTTCGGCTACGCCATGGGCGTCCACGCCCCGGGCCAGGCCCTCCTCCTCGACGCCGTCGCCGCCGGCCACCACCAGCTGCTCGGCCACGGCCTGGCGGTCGGGGCCCTGCGGGCGGCGGGCGCGCGGCAGGTGGCCATCACCAACAACTGCACCCCGGTCTGGCCCGCGTCGGACGAGGAGCCGGACGTCAAGGCCGCCGACGCCTACGACATCCTGCACAACCGCCTGTTCAACGACCCCGTACTTCTCGGAAAATACCCCGATTTGTCGGCCTACGCCCCCACCCTCGACTTCCTCCACGACGGCGACCTGGAGACCATCTCGGCCCCCCTGGACGCCCTCGGCATCAACTACTACAACCCCACCAGGATCGCCGCCCCACCCCCGGGCGACCTCCTCCCCTTCACCGACACCGGCATCACCGGACATCCCACCACCGCCTTCGGCTGGCCGGTCGTCCCGGACGGCCTCCGCGAGCTCCTGACCGGCCTCAAGATCAGGTACGGCAGCGCGCTCCCGCCGATCCTCATCACCGAGAACGGCTGCTCCCAGCCCGACGAGCCCACCGAGGACGGCACGATCGAGGACACCGCCCGCATCGCCTACCTCGACGGCCACATCAAGGCGGTCGAGGCGGCGCGGGCGGAGGGCGTGGACGTACGCGGCTACTTCGTCTGGTCGCTGCTGGACAACTTCGAGTGGGCCGAGGGCTACCACCAGCGCTTCGGCCTGGTGCACGTGGACTTCGCCACCGGCACGCGCACCCCGAAGGCGTCCTACGCGTGGCTGAGGGAGCGCATCAGGGCTCAGAACACCGACACGTGAACGTGGTCGTAGTGGTTGGCCGTCACGCCGCCCCGGTCGGACATGGGGTCCCAGCCGCCGCCTGACCGGATGTCGTAGTAGCGCTGCTTCCAGATGATGTACATCACGCCGATCCGCGGGCCGTTCTTGATCAGCCATTCGGCCAGGGCGTCACCGCGGTCGGCGTCGGCCCCGCTGGCCATCGTGCCGCCCTGGGACATCATGAAGTCGCAGGCCCGGCCCTTGCCGTGCTCGCCGGGGTCGCCGGGGCGCAGGCAGCCGACGCCGTACTTCATGGGGAAGTTCTGCATGATCTCGGCGCGTACGGCGATCATGCGCGGGGTCAGGCCCTCGGCGCCGCCGGGCTGCTGGAAGCCGTACTTGGCGAGCAGGCGCTCGATGTCGCGGCGTTTGCCCTGAAGGGTCTTGATCTCCTTCTTCAGCTTGTTGATCTTGTCGTTGGCGTTGAGCTTGGCCTCTTTCGACTTCTCGATCAACTTCTGGATGCTCTGGACCCGCTCGGCCCGCTCCCTGGCCATGTACGACATGTTCGCCGCCTGCCCGAGCGCCTGGAAGGGGTCGCCGTCCAGCCCGAAGAGCTGGATGCCGTCGATCGGGCCCGCGATGTAGGTCTGCTGGACGATGTCGGCCACGTCCGCCTTGGCTTCCGCGAGGCGGGCCTCCAGGTTCCCGGAGACGTCGGTGGCGTTCTTCGCCTGGATGCGGATCTCCTCCAGGCTCTGGATCTGCCCCCGGTAGAGGTCGTTGAGCCTGGCCGCCTGCTTGGTGAGCCTGCGCAGCTCGGTGGGGTTGGGGTCGGCGGCCGCCGGCTGCGGGAGCCCGAGCAGCCCGGAGAGGACGGCGACGACCGCGGCGAGCCGCCAGATCCTCACACCCGTCCCCTCCCTACATAGACGGACCGAAACTATAGAAGATGATCTTGTTGGCTGTCACCTGAACAGGACAACTCGCACACACGGCACGCGAGTGCCGCACCCTCTTGCGTGCGCGGACAGAACATGGTTCGGTCGCCTTGAGGCCATCGGCTGTCAAGCAAGCATTCGGTCAAGCAGGAGGCTCACGACATGCGCCAGCACGACAAGCTGTTCATCGGGGGCGAATGGGTGACCCCCGCGGGCACCGGGACGATCGACGTCATCTCCCCCCACACCGAGGAGGTCGTGGGCCGGGTGCCCGACGGCACGGCCGAGGACATGGAACGCGCCGTCGCGGCCGCCCGCCAGGCGTTCGACCACGGGCCGTGGCCGCGCATGTCGTTCGCCGAGCGGGCCGCGGTGATCGAGCGGCTGGCCGCGATCTACAACGAGCGGCAGGGCGAGATGGCCGCGCTGATCACCGAGGAGATGGGCTCGCCGATCACCTTCTCCAACCTCGCCCAGGCGCCGCAGCCGCTCGGCATGCTGCAGTTCTACGCCGGGCTGGGCAAGGACTTCGCGCAGGAGGAAGAGCGCCCGGGGCTGTTCGGGCCGATCACCGTACGCCGCGAGGCCGTGGGCGTCGTCGCGGCCGTGGTGCCGTGGAACGTGCCCCAGTTCGTCACCATGACCAAGGTCGCGCCCGCGCTGCTGGCCGGGTGCACGATCGTGCTCAAGCCCGCTCCCGAGACGCCTCTGGACGCGTACCTGCTGGCCGAGTGGGCGGTCGAGGCCGGGATCCCGGCGGGCGTGCTCAACATCGTCCCGGCCGGGCGCGAGGTGAGCGAGCACCTGATCTCGCACGCCGGCGTCGACAAGGTGGCCTTCACCGGCTCCACCGCCGCCGGCCGCCGCATCGCCGCGATCTGCGGCGAGCAGCTCAAGAGGGTCAGCCTGGAGCTCGGCGGCAAGTCGGCCGCGATCATCCTGGACGACGCCGACCTCCAGGCCAGCATGGGCTTCCTGACCATGGCCTCGCTGATGAACAACGGCCAGGCGTGCGTGGCTCAGACCCGCATCCTCGCCTCCCGCAGCCGCTACGACGAGGTCGTCGAGGCCGTGGCGAACATGGTCAACTCCCAGCCCGTCGGCGACCCGGCCGACCCGGCGACCGGCATCGGCCCGCTGGTGGCCAAGCGTCAGCAGGAGCGCGTCGAGAGCTACATCAAGATCGGCATGGACGAGGGCGCCAAGGTCGTCGTCGGCGGCCTCGACCGTCCCCGCGACCGCGGCTGGTACGTCGCCCCCACGGTCTTCGCCAACGTCAGCAACGACATGCGCATCGCCCGCGAGGAGATCTTCGGCCCGGTCCTGGCCGTGATCCCCTACGAGGACGAGGCCGACGCCCTCCGCATCGCCAACGACAGCGACTACGGCCTGGCCGGCACGGTCTGGACCGCCGACGCCGAGCACGGCATGGACGTCGCCCGCCAGGTCCGCACCGGCACGTACGGCGTCAACTGCTTCATGCTGGAGTCGAACGCGCCCTTCGGCGGCTTCAAGGCCAGCGGCATCGGCCGCGAGCTCGGACCCGAGGGCCTCAACAGCTACCTGGAGTACAAGACGATCGCCAGGCTCGGATGACGGAAGGGGCCCCGCGATCGGCGGGGCCCCTTCCTCCGGGCCCGGACGGCACCCAGCGTGCCCCCGCAACGCTAGGTGCGAATCCGCCGCCTACAGCCGGCGACTGCCCGACTACTGAAGTATGTCCCATGTCCACCGCCAGGGCGGTTTCCTTCCCGAGGGACTTTTCTCCCGGCGGATTCTTTCCATCCGCTCTAGGTAGACGTGTATTACTCACGAAAGGTTCGAGGAGATCCATTTACCGATTCGCCGGATGAGTTC
>JABFVJ010000338.1 GCA_013362835.1 Nonomuraea sp.
GGCGCGGCGAAGCGCCGGGCGGGGGCCGCGTACCGCACACCCTTGAACGTGGCCACCCCGCCGGAGCGGGCGCCGCGCAGCGTGCCGAGCGGCGTGTGCGCGAGTGTCATCCCGGCAGTCCCAGGAAGGCGGCCGCGTTGCCGCCGAGCAGGGCGGCGCGGCCCGCCTCGTCCAGCTCCGGGCAGGCCCGTACGACCGCGCCCGGCTCCCGCTCCCCCAGCGGGAACGGGAAGTCGGTGCCCAGCATGACCCGCTCGGTCCCCATCACCTCGACCAGCAGCCGCAGGGCGCGCGGGTCGAACACGGCCGAGTCCACGAAGAAACGGTCGGTGTAGGCCGACGGCGGCCTCGGCGAGTGCTCGCGGACGAGGTCGCGCTGGTGCCAGGCGTTGTCGGCCCGGCCCAGCAGGAACGCGAAGCTGCCGCCGCCGTGGCAGAAGCACAGCTTCAGCGAGCGGGGCAGCCGTTCGAACGCCCCCGACAACATCAGGGACAGGATGCCGAGCTGCGTCTCGGCGGCCATGCCGACCAGCCACGGCAGCATGTGGCCGCGCATGCGGTCGGCGCCGAGCATGTCCCAGGGGTGCACGAGCACCGGCATGTCCTCCTCGGCGCAGTGCGCGAGGAACGCCACGATGTCGGGATCGTCCAGGTTGCGCGGGCCGACGTGGTTGCCGATGTGCACGCCCCGGTGCCCGGCGGCCCTGGCCTCGGTGACGGTCCTCGCGGCCAGGGCCGGGTCCTGCAACGGAACCTGGCACAGCGGCAGCAGCCGGTCGGGGGCCTGGGCGCAGTGGCCGAGGACACGTTCGTTGACCATCGCGCACCACTCGGCCGCGCGGGCGGCGTCGGCGGTGTAGCCGAACATGAGCGGGGTCGAGGAGACGACCTGCACGTCGACGCCGGCGCGGTCCATCGCGGCCACGCGGGCCCCGGCGTCCCACAGCTCGGGCGTGACCGGGCGGTAGTCGTCCTCGCCGCTCATCATCATGCCGTCGCGCAGCCACGGCTCGCCGGCCCCGGCGAGCAGCCTCGCCTCCTCGCGGCTGATCCGCGGGAAGACGTGCGCGTGCACGTCGATCACGGTCACCGGACCACCGGCCGCAGGTGGTCGGGCCAGTCCTTGCCGGGGTGCTCGGCGCCGCAGTGCGGGCAGGTGCGGTCGCCCTCGTGGAAGGCGCGGAAGACCGGCGGCAGGTCGTCGACGATCGACTGGAGCTGCACCTCGGCGCGGTGGACCAGGCGGTGGCAGTCGACGCAGTACCACTCGAAGGCGTCCAGCTCGCCCTGCGGCCTGGCGAACTCGACGACCAGGCCGATCGAGCCGGGCACCGGCCGCTGCGGCGAGTGCCGTACGTGCGGCGGCAGCAGGAACACGTCGCCCTCGCCGATCTGGAGGTCGACGGGCGGCTTGCCCTCCTCCTCCATGACCCGCAGCACCATGCCGCCCCTGAGCTGGTAGAAGAACTCCTCGATCGGGTCGTCGTGGAAGTCGGTGCGCTGGTTGGGCCCGCCCACGACCGTGACCATGAGGTCGGCGTCCCGCCAGATCTGCGCGTTGCCGACCGGCGGCTTGAGCAGGTCCTGGTGCTCGTCGATCCACTTGTTCAGGTTGAAGGGGGGAATCATGCCGGGCTCCTTCGCGGGATGTGGGCGGTGCAGGAGATCTCGATCAGCAGGTGCGGGTGCGGGAGCTGGTGCACGGCGACGGTGGTGCGGGCGGGGCCGCTCTCGTCGAAGTACTCGCCGTAGACCTCGTTGTACCCGCCGAAGTCGTTCATGCTGACCAGGTACGTCGTCACGCTCACCACGTCGGCGAGTCCGCCTCCGGCGGCGGCGAGCAGGCCGGCGAGGTTGTCGATCACCGCCCTGGTCTGTTCGCGGATGTCGAGGCTGGTGGTGCCGAGCTCGTCCGCGCTCGCCCCGGCGAAGGAGCCGTCGGGGCGGCGTGAGCTGGTGCCGGACACGAACACGAAGTCGCCGGCCCGCCTGAGGTGCGGGAACCGTCCGCGTGGCCGGGCCTTGCCGGAGACCAGCAGCGCGTCGTCGTTCATCGGGTGGTCACCTCCACGTGTCCGAGCCCGGCCGCGCCGACGCGTACGTGCGCCCCTGCGGGCAGCGGCACGGCCGCCGTGGCCGCCCCGGCGAGGACGACCCAGCCCGGCTGCAACTCGATGCCGGCCGCCCGGGTCAGCCGGGC
>JABFVJ010000305.1 GCA_013362835.1 Nonomuraea sp.
CGCCTCGGCCGCGCCGACCGGCCGCTCGGCGGGCTCCCGCCGCGCGGCCAGCATGATCACCACCGCCACGGTGACCAGCGCCACCAGCGCGGTCCCCATGGACAGCCGCACCGCGTTGGAACGCATCCCGTGGAAGACCGTCCTCGCCAGCGACGTGGTCACCTCGGGGGTGGGCTGCGGCGGGGCAGGCAGGAGCAGCGCGAGCAGGGCCACGAGCGCGGCCAGGCGCCGCCGGCCCCGCTCCTCCCAGTCCTCCCCGTACGCCGCCCGCGCCGCGGCCTCCAGCTCGTCCACGAACACGAGGGCGCTCGGCGGCCGGTCGCCCGGGTCCTTGGCCAGGCCGCGCCGGATCAGCCCGCGTACCGGCTCGGGCGCGTCGTGGAAGGGCACCGGGGCGTGCACGTGCTGGTAACCGAGCACGCTGGGCTCGGTGGACCGGTACGGCCGATGCCCGGTCAGGCACTCGAAGAACACGGCGCTGGCCGCGTACACGTCGGTCGCCGGGGAGGCGGGCAGGCCCTCCCACAGCTCGGGCGCCATGTACGGCGGCGTGCCCTCGGGGTGCGTGGCCGTGCCCCGCGGCACCGCGACGCCGAAGTCCACGAGCTTGCTCATGCCGTCGTCGCGGACGAGCACGTTCTCGGGCTTGTAGTCCTTGTGCACGACCCCGGCCTTGTGGGCCCTGGCCAGGCCCAGCAGCGAGCCCTTCAGCACGACCAGCGCCGCCTCCGGCTCGGTGGTGCCGTTCTCGCGTAACAGGGCGCGCAGGGAGACGCCGTTGACCAGCTCCATCACGATGCAGGCGCCGTTCGGCTCCTGGATGTACTCCCACATCGTGGCGATGTTGGGATCGCGCAGGGAGGTCAGCACCCGCGCCTCGCCCTGGAAGCGGGCCAGGGCGGCGGGGTCGCGGATCAGCGCCTCGGAGAGGTACTTGATCGCGACCTTGACACCCGTCTCATCGTGCACGGCCAGCGCGACCCGCCCGCTGGCGCCCGCCCCGAGCTGCTTGATCTCCGTGTAACCGGGAGCACTCCACTCCATTTGCCCTCTCCCATCAGGAGCCGGCCCACCTGATGAGACGTGTGATCAAGGAGTCGGGTTTGCCAGGTGGTTCCGGATTTATGGAACTACTCCCGATGGAGGATGTGAACCGGTATATCGATACCTTCTGAAAGTGCCGGATCCGGTTGCGGCTCGCCCCACGACGTGACGAGGGGCGCAACGCCCGCCCAGACCGGCAGCGCGTAGTCCTCCTCCTCGTCGCTGGGGGCCCCGCGCCGGATCTTGACCGACGCCTCCTCCAGCGACAGCGCCAGCACGGCCGTGGCGGCGAGCTCCTTGCGCGTGGGCCGCCTCGCGTAGTCCCACTGGCCGGGGGCGAGCTGCTCGGTGAGCGCCCGCAGGCCCGCCAGCCGCTCGTCGGGGTCGGTCACCAGGCGGGCGCGGCCGTAGATGATCGCCGAGCGGTAGTTGACGGAGTGGTTGAAGACCGAGCGGGCCAGCACGATGCCGTCCACGTGCGTGACCGTGACGCACACCTCGTCGCCCGCGCCCGCGCGCAGCGACCGGGCGCCCGTCGAGCCGTGCAGGTAGAGGGTGTCGCCGATCCGGCCGTAGCCGGTGGGCACGACCATGGGGTGACCGTCGGCCACCACGCCCAGGTGGCAGATGAGCCCGGTGTCGAGCACCTCGTACAGATCGTTCCTGTCGGCGCTGCCGCGGTGCTTCTCTCGGCCGAGCGTGGTGCGGGGAGTGGTGGAGAGCATGATTCGACGCTAGCCGCGAAGTGGACCTATCCTGTAGGGCCACTATCAGACCCTTCCTAGAGACCACTTTCTTGCGCACCCACGTTGACCTGCCGGTATCCCTGTCACGGGAATCGTCCGCCCCGCTCACCACGCAGCTCGCCGACTGGCTGCGCCGCGCCATGATGGGCGGCGCGCTCGCGCCGGGCGAGCGGCTGCCGTCCACGCGGGCGCTGGCGGGGCAGCTCGCGGTGAGCCGGACGGTGGTGACGGAGGCGTACCAGCAGCTCTACGCCGAAGGGTGGCTGGAGGGGCGCCACGGGTCGGGCACGTTCGTGGCGGCGATGGAGTCGCACGTGCCGCGCGGCGGCGACAGCCCGTACGAACCGGCCCCGCCCGCCCGCCGTCCCAAGGGGGAGTGGATCGACCTGCGGCCCGGCAACCCCTGGGTGCGCGACTACGACCGGGCGGCGTGGAAGCGGGCCTGGCGCAGGGCCGCCGAGCTGCCGCCCGGCGACTCGCCCGACCCCCACGGCCTGCCGCGCCTGCGCGAGCTGCTCGCCGACCACCTGCGCAGGGCCAGAGGCATGGCCGTCGGCCCGGAGAACATCCTCGTCACCAGGGGCACCGGCAACGGTCTCGACCTGTGCGCGCTGGCCCTGCTCGCGGGCGGCGCGCGGGCGGGCGTCGAGGACCCGGGCTACCACGTGGCCCGTACGGTCTTCGCGGCCAGGGGCGCCGAGGTCGTGCCCTGCCCGGTGGACGAGGACGGCGTGATCGCCGACGGCCTCCCGCGCGACCTGCGCGTGCTCTACACCACCCCGGCACACCAGTACCCGCTGGGCGGCCGGCTCCCCATCCCGCGCAGGGAACGCCTCCTGGCCTGGGCGAGGAGCACCGGCGCGACGATCGTCGAGGACGACTACGACGCCGAGTTCCGCTACGACGTGGCCCCCCTGCCCGCCCTCTACGGCCTCGACCCCACCCGCGTCGTCCTCCTCGGCACGCTGTCCAAGAGCCTCGCGCCCGACGTCGGCGTCGGCTGGCTGGTCGGCACGCCCGACCTGGTCGACAGGATCGCCGCCATCCGCCTCGCGGTCTCCGACCGCACCAGCGGCCCGGTGCAGCTGGCCGTGGCCACCCTCCTGGAACGCGGCGACCTCGACCGCCACCTGCGCAGGATGCGCCTGGAGTACGCCCGCCGCCGCGCCGCCGTCGTCGAGCTCCTCGGCCCGGTGTGCCGCCTGCGCGGCGACACCGCCGGGCTGCACGTCCTGGCCGAGCTGCCGGTCGAGACCGTCGAGGGCGTCGTCGCGCGGGCCAGGGAGCGCGGCGTGCTGCTCGACTCCGTCGAACGTCACCACCACGACCGCGCCCGCCTGCACGGCCTCGTCCTCGGCTACGGCTCGGCCTCGCTCAGGGACGTCAGGCGCGGCTGCGCCGTGCTGGCCGGGCTGATCGAAGATGCTCAGACCGGATTGAGTATCTGAGCCCTCGTGCCCGCCGCCCGCCCTCCGGCAGGGTGACGGGCATGAAGTCCTGGCTCCTCCTGGTCTCGCTGCTCGTCACGGCGATCACCGCCTGGCTCGTCCTCTACGCGGGCATCCCCCTGTCCACGCTGCTGTCGCTCGGCCTCGGCGCGATCTGCCTGGTCTGGCTGGTGGTCATCCTGACCCTGCCGTGGAACCTGTGCTTCGCCGCCCGCCACGTGGTGCACGAGATCGCGGTCTCCAGGGAGGCCGGCATCGAGGTCGCCGCCCACCGCGAGGAGGAGGCCAGGACGATCGCCCGCCGCATGCTCGTCCTCGCCGTCGCCGGGCACGTGGCGTCGGCCGGGGTGATCGCGGTGATCACGTTCTTCTCCGGCAGGCAGGTCGGCTACTACTTCGCCGGGTTCTACCTGCTGGCCACCGCGTTCCGGCCGGTCGGCGCGTACGCCGGGCACCTGCGCGAGCGGGTCCGCACGCTGGGCGGCGAGATCCGCTACCCGCGCGCGGACGTGGTGGCGCTGCGCGACCAGGTGGCGGCGCTGACCGCCGTGACAGAACGCCTCACCCAGGAGGTCGAGGACGTGCGCGGCGACCTCGCGGCGGCGAGCGGCGGGCTGGAGCGGGCCGACCACGACCTGAACCGGCGCGTCACGCTCATGGCCCGCCGCTTCGAGGAGACCGTGGACGGCCTGGGCGACAACCAGGAGGTCATCACGGGGCTGAAGGCGTTCCTCAGGCTGGTTCGCGCGGACCCCGCGTAGGCGGCTCCAGGGCACGCAGGACGGGCAGGGAGCGGGCCGCGTACGTCGGGTCGACGGGCAGCACGTGACGGGCCCACCAGCGGGCCGGGCCGGGGTCGGGGGAGGCGTCGGTGAAGCCGGGCGCGTAGTCGTCGTACGGCGGGTCGTACAGGTAGCCCGTGGCGACGCCGCGGCGCTCCAGCTCGGCGACGGCCGCGTCCCTGTCGCGTACCAGCAGCGGGACGCGGAACAGCGGCTGGTCCAGGTGGTCACGTACGGCGGGCGCCACCGTGGGCAGCTCGGCCAGCCGGGCGACCCCGGCCAGCCGCCGCGCCCGCTCGCCGGGCACCTTGGCCAGCCGCCTGGACTGGTACCAGCGGACGAGCGGGCCCCTGCGGGCGCGGTAGGCGGCCAGGTCGGCGCGGACCCACGGGTCGAACGGCGGCAGCGCGGGCACCTGCTTGAGCGCCAGGTCCAGGGCGTCGGCCTCCAGGGCGATGCGGTAACCCTCGCGCTCCTCCTGCATGCCGAGGGCGCGCATGAGCGCGAGCGCGGGACGTACGAGATCGAGCCTGAGCGCGGCCTGGCGGGCCATGGAGGACGCCACGCTGACCAGGTCGGCGCGCAGGGCACCGGGGACCAGCAGGTCGTCGCGGGCGCGTTCGAGCGCCCGCAGGTCGGCGAGGTCGTCGACGGCGAGGACGCCGCCCGAGCCCGCGCCGGGATGCTTGGACAGGCTGAAGACCCCGGCCTGGCCGAACGTGCCCACCGGACGCCCGCCGACGGACGTCTCCATGGCGTGCGCCACGTCCTCGATCAGGATCTTTCCGGAGAAGGCGGAGACCTGGTCGGGGAGGCCGTACAGGTTCGTCGTCAGGACGGCGTCGACCGTGGACAGGTCGGCGCGGGCGACGTCGATGTTGCCGTCACGCGGGGACAGCGGCGCGATCACCGGGCGCAGCCCGGCGGCGAGCACGAGGAAGAGGATCTCGTCGGCCGAGACGGGCGACATGAGCAGCCGCTGACCGGGCACGCACCAGTGGCGCAGCGCGAGGTAGAGGCCGAGGCGGTTGGAGGGGAGCCACAGGCAGTGCCGCCCGGTGCGCTCCGCGAGGTGTCTCACCCTTGTAGGACGGTACGCAGGCGCCCGTAGGTTTTCAATGCCTTGTCGGCGGTCTTGAGCAGCAGCGGGTTGGCCATCACCGTGGCCCGGGTCTTGCGCACCGGCTCCCGCATCATCCAGTGGACGCCGGCCGCCACGCCCAGCCTGGCCACCCGGCCCTCGGCCACTTCGAGCTGGCCGTTCTTGAGCTTGTCCTTGTACTCCTTCTCGCCCCGGCCCATGTCGATCACCTGGATGCCCGACCCGGCGGCCGACTCGGCCATCGCCAGGTGGTGGATGAGCCCGGGGGAGTATTTGGCGAAGCGGGGGTCGTAGGCGGGGAACCAGCCGGCCAGCGTGGTGCGGGTGCGCACCCCGAAGTGCCCGGCCATCGGCGCGTCGTCGACGTAGACCATGTCGAGCACCCCGGCGAAGCTCTCGGACTGCGTCGCGAGCAGCCGCTCGACCAGCTCGACGATCCAGCGGTGGGCGAACCTGTCGGTGCGCCCGGTGCGCCGGTATTGGTCGGTCTTCCAGCCGAGCAGCGTGTGCAGCGGCCGCGCGTCGGTGATCGCGTAGTCGTGGCGCAGCGCCCCCGCCTCGCGCTGCAGCTTGCGCGACTTGGCCAGGGTCGTCTTGTACGTCTTGCCGGAATGCGCCTTCAGCGACTCGGTGTAGGGGCCGAAGCCGTCGCGCAGGTCGATGATCGGCGACGGGTGCCTGGTGTGCCGCGCGCTCAGCAGCGGCTGCCCCGACACCAGATGGTCGAACTCGTAGACCGAGAGCCCGCAGTCCTTGATCAGCCGGCGCGGGTCGAGGTCGAGACCCTTGGCGTGCACCAGCCCCTGCGCGTCGGTGAGCCCCGCGGCGACCGGCTTGCCGATGCCCAGCGGATGGCGCTCGAAGGGGAAGAAACCCACGATCTCCGAGCCGTCATGGAGGACCGCGACCCTGACGACGTCGCGGAGATCGCCCACCGCGACCGTGAACTCGGGAGACAGGAAGGGGTTGTCGAAAGCGGCGTCGGCCTCCTGAAGGGCCCGCCATCGGCTCAGCTCGGGCTGTCCCAGTTCGCGAGGGTGAACAAGGGTGACGCGCATGGGCTCCTACTGTCCGCTTACCACGATCTGCCCAGCATGCGGTCAGACGTTATACGGCCAGGTTAAAGGATGGGAATCCATGCCCGACCCACGCCATGCCGACCGTTATCCAACTCCCAGCTAGCATTCAGGACCGAGTGACGTTCTAATGTGTGTCCATGACCGTACCTGGGATCGACTGGCCGCGGCTGGTCTCGTGGCTGGGCAGGACCGTGCCGGACGCCGGGGAGCCGCTGTCCGTCTCGCTGATCTCCGGGGGCAGATCGAACCTGACCTACCTGGTGGAGGCGCGGGAGCGTCGCCTGGTGCTGCGCAGGCCGCCGCTCGGTCACGTGCTGCCCACCGCCCATGACATGCGGCGGGAGTGGCGGGTCATCTCCGCGCTCGCGCCGACGCCCGTGCCGGTGCCCGAGCCCGTCGCCTTCTGCGCCGACGAGGACGTGATCGGGGCGCCGTTCTATCTCATGGGGTACGTGCCGGGCGCCGCCGTACGCAACCGGGACGAGCTCGGCGAGCCGACGACCGAGCAGACGCGGCGGCTGTCGGAGCGGCTGGCGGAGGTGCTGGCCGCCATCCACGCCGTCGACTACCGCGAGGTGGGACTCGGCGACTTCGGCCGCCCCGAGGGATACATGGCCAGGCAGCTCGACCGGTGGTGCCAGCAGTGGGAGCGGTCGAAGACCGCCGACCTGCCCGAGTACGACTCCCTCGTACGGCGGCTGCGCGAGCGGCTGCCCGCCACCTCCGACAGCACGCTCGTGCACGGCGACTACCGGCTGGACAACACGCTGGTGCGGCTGGCGCCGCCGCCCGCCGAGATCGAGATCATGGCCGTCGTCGACTGGGAGATGTCCACGCTCGGCGACCCGCTGGCCGACCTGGGGCTGACGCTGACGTACTGGCACGATCGCGGGGACGACGAGCGGGCCGGCATCCCGGTGTCCGGCGACGTGACGGTGGCGCCCGGATTCATGAACGGCGCCGAGTTCGCCGGCCACTACACCAAGGTGTCGGGTCGCGACATCTCAGACCTCGGGTTCTACGTGGCGTTCGGCAATTTCAAGCTCGCGGTCATCGTGGAGGGTATCCACGCCCGGTTCAAGCAGGGTAAGACCGTGGGAGAGGGGTTCGACCGCATCGGCGCCGCCGTACCGACGCTGATCTCCCGTGCCCACCGCATGCTCGACCAGCCCTGAACCCCCGCCAAGGAGTGTCATGAGCACAGTTGCACTGATCACCGGAGCGGCGAGCGGCATCGGCGCCGCCGTGGCCCGGCGGCTGTCGTCGGGCGGCGCCAAGTGCGTCCTCGTCGACCGCGACGGCGAGGGGGCCGAACGGCTGGCCAAGGAGGTCGACGGCGCGTGGCTCGCCGCCGACGTCAGCACCGAGGAAGCCTCGCTGGAGGCGGTCGCGCTCGCCGAGCGGCGTTACGGCCGGCTCGACCTGGTCCACCTCAACGCCGGGATCTCCGGGGGCGTCGACCTCGCGGCCTTCGACGTGGACAACTACCGCAAGATTATGGGCGTGAACGTCGACGGCGTCGTCTTCGGCGTACGGGCCGCCGTGCCGCTGCTGGTCAGGTCGGGCGGCGGGGCGATCGTGGCGACGTCCTCGCTGGCCGGGCTGGTGGCCTTCTCCGGCGACCCGGTCTACACGATGACCAAGCACGCCGTCGTCGGACTGGTCAGGGCGCTGGCCGAGCCCCTGTCCCAGCAGAACATCCGGATCAACGCGGTCTGCCCCGGTTTCACCGACACGCCGCTGGTGGCCGCCGCGCGGGAGATGTTCGTCAACGCCGGGTTCCCGCTGCTCACGGCCGAGGACGTCGCCGCCGCCGTCGAGACCGCCTTCTACGCCGAGACCCCCGGCACCCTTCTGATCGTGCAGCCGGGCAGGCAGCCGGTGCCGTACCGTTATGCGGGGGTTCCCGGGCCCGCCGGCGGCCAGCGGCCACCCGCTTCAGAGTGACGGCAAGTCTGCTGCAAGCGGGACGCATACCGTCATAAGGGTCGGGCACTGCCCGGCCCTTATACGTTGCGTGATGGTAAGGAGCGTTCCGTGATTCCGACCGAGGGCAGACACGCGCGCAAACGGTCGCCATGGCCGATCGCCCTCGGGGCGGGCATCCTCGCGGTCGTGCTCGTCGTGGGCATCATGGTCTACGCGGGGATGCGCTCCAGCTCGCGCAAGGAGTTCAAGGGCGGCGAGGTGGCCCAGGCCGAGCCGACGCAGGCGCCGCCGCGGCTCGAACAGCCGCCGGTGCTCCACGACTGGCCCCGGTGGGGCGTCACGCACACCCAGTACAGCGCCGAGACCGAGCCGCAGCAGGTCGTCGACCAGGCCAAGGGCATGCTCGGACGCGTCCCGATGCTGCAGAACCAGCACATCATGGGCTGGGGCGTGGGCAACCCCGAGCCGAGCCCCGGCCAGTTCAGCTTCCACGACCTCGACCGGCGGCTGACGTTCATGGCCTCGTCGCGGGCGGTGCCGGTGATCACGCTCTGCTGCGCGCCCGACTGGATGAAGGGCGGGCAGGCCGGGCGTACGGACTGGAGCAAGAACCACACCGTCGCCCCCAAACCCGAGCACTTCGACGACTACGCCAAGCTCGCCGCGCGGGTGGCCAGACAGTACCCGACGGTCAAGCACTACATGGTGTGGAACGAGTTCAAGGGCTTCTGGGACCCTTCGACGAACCGGTGGGACGCCGAGGGGTACACCCAGCTCTACAACAAGGTCTACACGGCGCTGAAGAAGGTGAACCCGCAGATCAAGGTCGGCGGGCCGTACCTGCCGATCGAGAGCAACGCGGGCGGCGGCCTCTCCGACCTCAAGGGCCCGTGGGGGGCCGTCGACCAGCGCGCGCTCGACGCCATCGAGTACTGGATCCAGCACAAGAAGGGCGCCGACTTCATCGTCGTCGACGGCGCCTCCATGACGAACGACAAAGGGAACGTTCCCGACGACTTCGGCGCGCTGGGCAAGTTCGGCGCGATCACCACGTGGCTCCGGCAGAAGAGCGGCGACCTGCCCGTGTGGTGGGCCGAATGGTACGTCGAGCCGGAGAACTCCGGGTGGAGCGAGGAGAAGCGCACGGCGGTGCAGGCCGCGGCCATGATGGAATTCGCGAGAAGCGGCGTCACGACCGCGCTCTACTGGAACCCGCAGGTGAAGGGCGCGGGGGAGTGCCCCGGCTGCCTGTGGGCCCCTGGGCGGGGTGACGAGATGCCGATGGCGGGCCTGCTGAGCGGCTTCGCCCGCTGGTTCCCGGCCGGGGCGCGGCTCGACGGGAAGGTGACGTCGAGCGACCCGAAGATCAAGGTGCTGGCGCAGGAACAGCAGGTCGTCATGGTCAACACCACGGACCGGGAG
>JABFVJ010000153.1 GCA_013362835.1 Nonomuraea sp.
ATGACCGGGATGATCGCCGGCATGATCGCGGGCGCGTCCCGGGGCGAGCCCGGGCGGGCCCACGGGCTGGTGACGCTGGTCGAGGGCCTGCGGAGCACGCCGTTCGAGCCCAAGGGCTGGGCGGGGCGCAGGCCGCCGGTGTTCGTGGCGGGCGCGGACGACCTGATGACGTCGGGCATCGAGGACGTCGCCGCCCTGGTCCCCGGCGCCCGGCTGATCACCGTGCCGGGCGACCACCGGGCGGCCCTGGCCGGACCGGAGTTCCGCGCCGCCGTCGCCGACGCGCTCGCCACGTGACCGACCCGGTGGCCGGCACCGAAGGGAGTGCGTCGAAGGCGGAGCTCAGCTACGAGATCCTCCGCTCGCGCATCCTGGACGGCACCTACGGCCCCGGCTACCAGCTCGTCATGGACCGCCTCGCGCGGGAGATCGGCGTGAGCACGATCCCGCTGCGCGAGGCGCTGCGCCGCCTGCAGTCCGACGGGCTCGTCGAGGTGGTGCGCAACGTCGGCGCCCGCGTCGCGGTCTTCGACGCGGCGCAGGTGCGCCACACGCTGGAGGTGCTGGCCCGTCTGGAGGGCTACGCCACCGCCGTCGCCGCCCCGCGCATGGGGCCCGGCGAGGTGGCGCGTTCCCGCGAGATCAACGCGCGCCTGATCGAGGCGCTCGACTCGTTCGACCCCGCCGCGTTCACCGCGCTCAACCGCGCCTTCCACTTCTCCCTGTACGCCCACTGCGACGACGAGCACCTGAACTTCCTGCTGGAGGCCGAATGGACCAGGCTCGACCACATGCGGCGCTCAGTGTTCGGCTACCTGCCGGGCCGGGCCCGCCGCTCGGTCGAGGAGCACGAGCGCCTGCTCGACCTCATCGCCGCGGGCGCCGATCCGCAGACGATCGAGCGGGTCGCGTGCGCGCACAAGATGAACACCGCCGGCGCCCTGTATGACGTCCGGGTCACCCGCCGCTAACGATCGGTCATCCCTCTCCGGCATTTTGTCCTACACTGGTAGACGAAACGCCGTACGGAGAGGTCCCGCATGCCCAAGATCATTGACCACGACCAGCGTCGCAGCGACATCATCGACGTCACGTGGGAGCTGATCACGAAGGGGGGCATCGAGGCCGCCACCATGCGCGAGATCGCGAACGCGGCCGGCTTCGCCAACGGCGCGCTCAAGCACTACTTCCCCGGCAAGGAAGACATCATCGAGGCCACGTACGAGCGCGCCCTCGCCGTCGTGACCAGCTACGTCAAGCTCGATGGCCGGCGCGGGCTGAGCGCGATGCGTGCGATGTGCGAGGCGGCGATGCCGATCGACGAGGAGCGCATCACGGCCGGCCGGGTGCTGCTGATCTTCTGGCAGACGTCCCTGACCAACCAGAAGATGTACGACAAATACCTCGACCACCTGCGTTCCTGGCGCGGCATGCTGCACCGGCTGATCGAGGAGGGCCGGGCCGACGGCGACATCGTCACCGAGACCCCCGACGAGCAGCTGGTGGACGAGCTCGTGCTGCTCAACGCGGGGGCCAACGTGATGAGCCTGGTCGGCCCCCAGTTCTCCACGGTCGAGCTGCAGAAGCGCCACCTGGAGTCGTTCTTCGACCGGCTCACCAGGCCCTGACCGGCGGATTCCCGGCCCGCGCCACCCCCCGGTGGCGCGGGCCTCCGCGTGCTCAGACCGCTTCGGCCACGATGACGCGCGGGCTGCCCGGCAGCGCCAGCTTGTCCACGGGCTTCCAGCCGGCCTCGTCCAGCCAGCCGCGCACCTCCGACTCCTCGTAGACGACCGTGCCGTCGATCACCAGGTACTCGCCGGCGTGCAGCGCGTCGATGGCCCGCTGCTCGGGGTCGTCGTCGAGGAAGAAGTCGAGCAGCAGCAGCCGCGCCCCCGGGGCCGCCGCCGCGCGGGCGTTGCGCAGGATGGCCCGGTTCTGCTCGGCGCCGAACCGGTGGATGACGTGGTTGACCATGACCAGGTCGTACGGGCCGGACGGCGTGGCCGTGTCGGTCGGGGCGCCGGTCACCTCGGCACGGTCGGCGAGCCCGGCCTGCGCCACCTGCTCGGCGACCGAGCCGGCGAACGACGGGTCGTACACGAAGGCGGCCTTCAGCGCCGGGTTGGCGCGCAGGGCCTCGAAGGCGAAGGCGCTGGACAGCCCGCCCAGGTCCAGCAGGCTGCGGAACCCGGCGAAGTCGAACGCCCCCGCCAGCATCCGCGCGTGCAGGCTGTTGTACGTCATGACCCCGGCCATGAACGTGCCCCACCGGTCGCCCGAGGTGTCCAGGACGCCCGGCTCGGTCGTGTCCACGGTCGTGTCGAACTGCAGCCAGTGGCCGTAGCTGATCTCGTTGAGGAAGGTGAGGAACGGCCCGAGGTCGAGCTCGGACGACTTCTGCCCGGCCAGGTAGCCGGCCGCGTCGGCGCCGAGCGCGTAGCGGCCGTCGGTCCTGGTCAGCAGGCCGAGCCCGGCCATGCTGTCGGCCAGGATGCGGGCCATGCGGGGGGTGACGCCGGTGGCCGCCGCGATCTCCCCGGCGCTGAGCTCCCCGTCCGCGAGCGCCGCGAACAGCCCGATGCGGCTGGCCGCGAAGAGCTGCTTGGCGCCCATGTAACCGGTGGCGATGGCAAGGATCGGATCAGGCGTGGACATGGTCAAGGCCCTGCCCCTTCTGTATTGTCTACGGATGTAGACGTTCACCATAGACCCTCTGTCTACGAACGTGGAATAACCGTTGACAGTAGGGAGACCGTCTGTCAACCTTTGTAGAACTATCAGCTCGAACATGGCTTTTCGGCAGCTCAGTGTGGGTTTGTACGCCCCGCTTCGAGCACGGGACCGGTGCCTGGAATGGAGCTCTCGCGCATGTCGCTGCTCAACCTGACGGATCTCACGATCGGCGTCACCCGGGATGACGCCGGGCCGCAGGAGCTCGTCCATCGCCTCACCCTCGACGTGGCCTCCGGGCAGACGCTCTGCGTCGTGGGGGAGTCGGGCAGCGGCAAGACCGTGACCGCGCTGTCGATCATCCGCCTGCTGGAGTTCGTCGCCCCCGTCTACACCGAGGGCGAGATCGCGATCGGCGGCGTGGACGTCACGCGCCTGAGCGCCGACCGGATGCGCGCCTACCGGGGCGCCCGGATCGGGATGATCTTCCAGGAGGCCCTGGACTCGCTCAACCCGGCCCAGCGCGTCGGCGTCCAGCTCATCGAGGGCTACCGCCCCGAGGGCTCGCTGCCCCGGCAGGCGCTGCGCCGGGGGAGCAGGCTGCGCCGCGAGGCCGAGGCCAAGGTGAGGGGCCTGCTCACCGAGGTCGGCCTGACCGACACCGACCGGATCATGGCGCTCTATCCGCACCAGCTGTCCGGCGGCATGCAGCAGCGCGTGATGATCGCCATGGCGCTGATGTCCGACCCCGACCTCCTCATCGCCGACGAGCCGACCACCGCGCTCGACGTGACCACGCAGGCCGAGATCCTCGCGCTGTTCCGCCGGGTGCAGCGCGAGCATCGGACCGCCTGCGTGTTCATCACCCACGACATGGGCGTCGCGGCGGAGATCGCCGACCGGATCGCCGTGATGTACCGGGGCAGGCTGGTGGAGATCGGCGACAAGATGGACATCCTTGCCAAGCCTACGCATCCGTACACCAAGGCGTTGCTGGAATGCGTGCCGCAGCTCGGGGTCAGCCGGCGTACCGGATTTCCGACGATCTCCGAGGCCCGGCTGAAGGCCGCGACCGCGGGGTCCGGTGGGACGGTGACCGAGACGCTGCTGCTCTCCGACGAGCCCGCGCCGGTCGAGGGCACCCCGCCGCTCGTCATCGAGAACGTCACCAAGGTCTACCGCACCGGCCGGCGGGCGAGCGTGCGCGCGGTCCACGAGGTCTCGCTGGAGATCGCGCCGGGGGAGTTCTTCGGCCTGGTCGGCGAGTCGGGCTCGGGCAAGACCACGCTCGGGCGCATGGTCAGCGCGCTGGAGCGGCCCACTTCGGGCAGCATCACCTTCGGCGACCACCGGATCACCGAGTCGGGGCTGCGTGGCGACGAGCGCGCCTTCCGCCGTACCGCACAATTGATCTTCCAGGACCCGCAGAGCTCGCTCGACCCCCGCCACACCGTGGCCCGCATCATCGCCGAGCCGCTGCGCGAGCTGACCCCGCTGCGCGGCGCCGACCTCGACCGCCGGGTGGCCGAGCTGATCGACGAGGTCGGCCTGCCCGCCGACTGCGCGCGCCAGCTGCCCTCGCAACTGTCCGGCGGCATGCGCCAGCGCGTGTCCATCGCGCGCGCGGTCGCCGCCGAGCCCAAGCTCATCGTCGCCGACGAGCCCACCTCCGCGCTGGACGTCTCGGTGCAGGGCCAGGTCATGAACCTGCTCCTGCAACTGCGCCGCTCGCACGGCATCAGCTTCCTGTTCATCACGCACAACCTCAGCCTGGTGCTGTCGGTGGCCGACCGGGTCGGCGTGATGTACAAGGGCGACCTCATCGAGGTCGGCACCCCCGAGACCATCGCCGCCTCCTCCACCCACGAGTACACGCGCCGGCTCCTCGCCGCGAATCCCGATTTGTCGGCATACGTGGGTTGACCCCGGCCGACCTTCTCTTCTGTCCCCCCTTTGAGAGCAAGAGCGAGAACCCACCATGAACGTGCTCAAGAGCCTGAGGGCCGGGCTGATCTCCGCCGCCGCGGCGAGCGCCCTGCTGCTCTCCGGCTGCGCGGGCGGCGCCACGTCGTCCTCGTCGTCCTCCTCCGCCGACCCCGGCACCCCCGTACGCGGCGGCGGCCTGGTCGTCGCGGTCCCGACCGATCCCCAGTCGCTCGACATGGTCGCGAACCCCGGCCAGGTGACCGCCCACATCGGCAACATGTTGTACGAGAAGCTCTTCGAGGTCGACAGGACGTTCGCGGCCAGGCCCATGCTGGTCGACACGTACAAGCGGAGCGACGACCGGCTCACCTACACCTTCAAGCTGCGCGCCGGTGTCACGTTCCACGACGGCAGCCCGCTCACCGCCGCCGACGTGGTCGCCAGCCTGGAGCGCTGGCTGAAGAGCCACGTCACCGGCCAGCAGGTCGCCGCCGACGTCAAGAGCGTCAAGGCCACCGACGACGGCACGGTCACGCTGGAGCTGAAGAAGCCGCGATACCCGCTGATCGACGAGCTGGCCAGCCCCGGCGCCGAGATCTACGAGGCCAGGAACCTCAAGGACGTGCCCGCCACCGGCTTCACCAAGGAGGCCGCGGTCGGGACGGGGCCGTACAAGTTGAAGAGCTGGGACATCGGCCAGCAGGTCGTGCTGGAACGTTACGACGGTTACAAGTCGCGCGCCGAGGAGGACTGGGGCGGCCAGGCCGGCGCCAAGCACGCCTACCTCGACACCGTCACCTACAAGGTCGTCGCCGACCAGGACGCCGTGGTCAACGGCCTGCAGACCGGCCAGTGGGCGCACGCCATGCCGGGCGACGACCAGTACACGCCGCTCAAGAACAACCCCGCGGTCGTCGTCTCCAACCTGGCCGGCGCCAACCAGAACGTGCTGATCCCCAACTTCGACAAGGGCTCCAAGTTCTCCGACGTACGCGCCCGGCAGGCGCTCAACCTGCTGCTGGACAAGCCCGCGCTGAACGCCGCGACCGGCGGCGGCCCCGACCTCACGGCCGAGGTCGGCGCGCTGGTCTCGCAGGACAACAAGGGCCTGTACTCGACCGCCGGCGACGACGTCTACAAGCGGCACGACCCGAACCAGGCCAAGCAGCTGTTCGCCCAGGCGGGCATCAACGCCGGCGACACCGTGCGCATCCTGACCTCCAACAGCTACCCGCAGTTCAGCCAGTGGGCGGTGCTGCTGCAGGACCAGCTCTCCAAGATCGGCATCAAGACGAAGATCGACACCTTCGACTTCCCGACGATGCTCGGCACGATCACCAAGGACCCCGGCGGCTGGGACATCACCACGCTGTTCTTCAACGCCGCGCTGACCTCGCCCTCGCAGATGCCCGCGCTCACCCTCGGCGCGTTCAACGGCTCCGGCTCCCCGGAGATGGCCGAGCTGATCGAGGACTACAACGCCGCCACCTCGCCCGAGACGGCCAGGACGCTGATGGACCAGCTCCAGGCGTACGTGTGGCAGCAGCTCCCGGTCATCACGATCAGCCAGTCGAAGCTGTACGCCGCCTACTCGCCCAAGCTCAAGGGGTACGACACGTTCTACCGCGTGTTCTGGAACTCCTGGCTCGGGAAGTGAGGGGGGAACATGGCGGGACTCCTGCTCCGGCGGCTGCGTGACCTGGTCGTCATCCTGCTGATCGTGGGCACGATGATGTTCTTCGTCATCCGCCTGATCCCGGGCGACCCGGCCATCGCGATCCTCGGACCGACGGCGCGGCCCGCCGACGTGGAGGCGCTCAGGCAGAGCATGGGGCTGTCCGGGTCGTTGTGGGAGCAGTACCTGAGCTGGCTCGGCAACGTGGCGGGCGGCGACTTCGGCTCGTCGATCACGTATCACGCGCCGGTCGTGCGGGTCGTGGTGGAGCACTTCGTCCCGACGCTCACCCTGGCGGTGATCAGCACCGTCATCAGCTTCTTCGTCGCGGTGCTGATCACGTCGTGGAACGCGGTCTCGCCGCGCAACCCCCTCGCCCGCGGGTTCAACCTGCTCTCCTCGCTCGGCATGGCGATCCCCGACTTCTGGATCGCGCTGATCCTGGTGCTGGTGTTCGCGGTGTCGCTGCGCTGGTTCCCCTCCAGCGGCTACACCGACGTCTTCGCCGATCCGGTCGCCGGGGTGCCGATGCTGGTGCTGCCGGTGGTGTGCCTGGTCATCGGGCAGTCGGCGCTGTTCACGCTGACCCTGCGGGAGAGCGTGCTCGGCGAGCTGCCGCAGACGTACCTGCGGACCGCGCGGGTCAAGGGCCTGTCGGAGCGGCAGGTCATGCTCAGGCACGTGCTGCCGAACGCGCTGATGCCGCTGATCACCCAGCTCGGCAGCAACTTCGCGATGATGGTCGGCGGCATCGTGATCATCGAGTCGATCTTCGTGATCCCCGGGCTGGGGTCGCTGCTCATGGGCGCGGTCTCGACCCGGGACTTCCCGCTGGTCCAGGGCGTGACGTTGTTCGTCGCGCTGATGTTCGTGGTCGTCAACCTGATCGTCGACCTGTCCTATGCCCTCCTCGACCCCAAGGTGCGTGTTTCGTGACTACCGAGGCCGTCGCGGGGCGCGTCGGGACGGCCGGGCGGCCCTCCGGAGTCTCCCGTACGTGGCGACGCAACCGGGTGCTGATCTCGGCCACCGCGCTGCTCGTCCTGATCGTGCTGGCCATCGTGCTGCTGCCGTTCCTCCTGACGGACGCCAACGCGACCGACCCGGTGCACCGGCTGCTGCCGCCCTCGGCCGGCCACCTGCTCGGCACCGACTCCTACGGCCGCGACGTGCTGAGCCGGCTGGTCTCCGGCGGCCGGGCCTCGCTCGGGCTCTCGGCGCTCATCACGCTCTGCGCGGCGCTCACCGGCATGGTGATCGGCCTGGTCAGCGGCTTCTACCGGACCGTGGACGCCGTCGTCATGCGGATCATGGACGCCTGGATGTCGTTCCCCGCGATCATCCTGGCCATGGCGCTGGCCATCGGGCTCGGGGCCAGCATCTGGACCGAGCTGATCGCGCTGACCGTCATCTTCACGCCGTTCACGGCCCGGGTGATCCGCAGCCGGGTGCTCAGCGTGGCGGCGCGGCAGTACATCGGGGCGGCGCGGGTGTCCGGGATGCGCTCCGGCAAGATCCTCTTCGTGCACGTGCTGCCCAACGTGCTGCCACTGGCGCTGGTCCAGGTCGTGATCCTGTCGGCCTCGGCGATGCTGGTCGACGGGGCGATGAGCTTCCTCGGGCTGGGCATCGCGCCGCCGACGCCGACGTGGGGCAACATGATCGCCGAGGGGCGGTCGTACCTGACGCAGGCGCCGTGGCTGATCGTGCTGCCGGGCGCCGCGATCATGCTCTGCGTGCTGCTGCTGAACCTCATCGGGTCGAGCATGCGCGACGTCGTGGACGCCCGCGCCCGCTCGATGAACGACCTGCGGAAACTGCGTACGCGCAGGCCGTCCCGGTGACGGCATCCTGAGCCGCGGGCACCCTCGTCCCGCGTTCCCGTCAAGGGGCCCAGACGCCGTCGGCGCTGACCTCGCGATCCAGCCACAGGTCCGCCAGCGCGGCCCGCACCTGCGGCCCGTGCTCCCGCCACAGCCGCAGGGCGCCCAGATTGTCCTCCAGCTGGGCCATCCTGCTCACCCCGAACAGCACGTTGGCCACCGCCGGGTGCTCCAGGCAGAACACGATCGCGACCTGGCCGGGCGTGGCGTCGAAGCCGGCGGCGACCCTCGCCACGGCGTCGGCCGCGTCCCTGATCGCCTCCCTGATGCCGCCCGCGTCCGCGCCGATCTTCCGCTCGGGGAACTTCTTCCCGACCAGGATGCCGCCCTCGAAGATGTCGCTGGCCTGCAACGCCAGCGCCCCGGTCCCGAAGTGTTCGCCGTAGAAGCCGCCCTCGGCCATCGAACGCCGCGCGATGCTGTACTTGAGCTGGGCGAAGCTCGGCGGCGTCAGCCCCTCCTCGGCGGCGAAGCGCAGCGCGAGGCCGACGTCCTCGGCGATCCAGTTGTTGACGCCCCAGCTCGCGAACCGGTCCGCCGCGATCTGCTCCTCGACGTCGGTCACGATCTGCCGGATGTCGGGGCGTCGCAGGTAGTCGCCCACCACGACGGTCTCGGCGCGCTCGACGCCGACGCGCTCGAAACTCACCTCCAGCTGCTCGCGGAAGCCCGTGCGCGGGTACTCCCACAGCCACAGCTTCCCGCAGAGCTGCCAGTCCTCCCTGCGGGCGCCGGCCTCGCGGATCGCCTGTCCGAAGACGATGTCCGTACGGGCCTGCTCGGCGTGCGGGCCCATGTTGTAGTGGGCGACGTCGAAGAGGGTCACGCCGGCGTCCAGGGCCGCCCTGACCAGGGCCACCGCGTCGCCGAACTCCATGCGGTCCCAGGTGTTCCAGGAGCCGAGCCCGAACAGGGACGTCGTCGTGCCGCCTGGGCCGAGCCGCCGTTCCGGAACCCGCTGTGTGTCGCTCACGTCGATGCACTCCTGCCGGACGAGGTGTTTTTTGTCTACGCTTGTATAATAATAAACCCCAACCGCCCCCGCGGCACCGTCCGTCGAGGGGCGACTCACCGAACAGGAACCCCCACATGAGCGAACCTGTCGTCCCCAGGACCGTCCTCGTCACCGGCGGCGCGAGCGGCATCGGCCGCGGCGTCGCGGAGGCGTTCGCCGCGGCGGGAGACCGCGTCGTCATCGCCGACCTCGACGAGCCGCGGGCGCGGGCGGTCGCCGCCGGGATCGGCTGCGACCACGTCCAGGTGGACGTCGGCGACTCCGCCTCGGTCGAGGCCGCCGTCGCGGCGGTCGCCGCCGAGCACGGCACGATCGACGTGCTGGTGAACAACGCCGGCCACACCGCGGGCGGCGGCCCGCT
>JABFVJ010000380.1 GCA_013362835.1 Nonomuraea sp.
ACGGCAGGACCGACCCCGACGTCTTCTACGAGGACTGGCTCGACGTCAAGGGGCTGCTGCGGGAGGTGCTCGAACCGCTGGAGCCGGGCGGGTCGGGGCGGGTGCTGCCGGCCCTGTGGGACAGCGGCATCGATCGTGCCTATCGCCTGCCGTACGAGGAGCTGCCGCCGGGCGGGGTGGTGGTCGTCGACGGGACGTTGCTGCTGGGGCGGGGGCTGCCGTTCGAGGTGAGCGTGCACGTGTGGCTGTCGGCGGGCGCGCTGGCGCGGGGCACCCCGGAGGACGAGCGGTGGCGGCTGCCGGCCTATGAGCGGTACGAGCGCGAGGCGCGGCCACAGCAGGCGGCCGACGTCGTGGTCAGGGCCGATCACGCGGACCGGCTGGCCGTACTGGATGCTTGACGGCTCGTACGGTCGGCGCAGACTGGGACGATGATCCCCAGCAACTGGTACAACATCGTTCCCGATCTTCCCGCTCCGCCACCGCCGCCGCTGCACCCGGGCACCAGGCAGCCCGTCGGGCCGGACGATCTCGCGCCGTTGTTCCCCATGGAGCTCATCGCCCAGGAGGTCAGCGGCGACCGTTACGTCCCCATCCCCCGCGAGGTGATGGACGTCTACCGGTTGTGGCGGCCGACGCCGCTGATCAGGGCGCACCGGCTGGAGAAGGCGCTCGACACCCCGGCGAGGATCTACTACAAGTACGAGGGCGTCTCCCCGGCGGGGTCGCACAAGCCGAACACGGCCGTCCCCCAGGCGTACTACAACGCCAAGGAGGGCGTACGGCTGCTGACCACCGAGACGGGCGCCGGGCAGTGGGGGTCGGCGCTCGCCTTCGCCTGTGCCCAGTTCGGAGTGGAATGCCAGGTCTGGATGGTCCGGGCCTCGTACGACCAGAAGCCGTACCGTCGCTCGCTCATGCGCGTGTACGGCGCCACCGTGCACCCCAGCCCCTCTCCGCTCACCGGCGCGGGCAGCAAGGCGCTCGCCGACGACCCGGGCTCCCCCGGCAGCCTCGGCCTCGCGATCAGCGAGGCCGTCGAGGTGGCCGCCGCCTCCCCCGACGCCAGGTACGCGCTCGGCTCGGTGCTCAACCACGTCCTCATGCACCAGACGGTGATCGGCGAGGAGGCGCTCGCCCAGCTCCCGGAGCTGCCCGACCTGGTCATCGGCTGTACGGGCGGCGGCTCCAACTTCGCCGGCCTCACGTTCCCGTTCCTGCGCGAGAAGCTCGCGGGGCGCATCGGCACGGTGTTCCGCGCGGTCGAGCCGGAAGCCTGCCCGTCGTTCACCCGAGGCGTGTACGCCTACGACTTCGGCGACACCGCCGGCCTGACGCCGCTGCTCAAGATGCACACCCTGGGACATTCCTTCGTCCCCGACCCCATCCACGCGGGCGGCCTGCGTTATCACGGCATGTCTCCGCTGCTGTCCCACATGTACGAGCTGGGCCTGTTCGAGGCGGTCACCAGGTCCCAGAGCGAGTGCTTCGAGGCCGGGGTGCGCTTCGCGCGGACGGAAGGCATCGTCCCCGCCCCCGAGCCCACGCACGCGCTGGCCGAGACGATCGCCGAGGCGCTGCGCTGCAAGGAGAGCGGCGAGGAGAAGGTGATCCTGACCGCGCTGTGCGGCCACGGCCACTTCGACCTGGCCGCCTACGACCGCCATCTGGCCGGGGAGCTGACCGACTACGCGCTCCCGCAGGACCGCATCGACCAGGCGCTCACCGAGCTGCCCGGCTGAGACGGCGGGGGTGGCCGCGAACAGGTCCGCGGCCACCCCGTGTCAGTTCGCGTTGGGCCGCTTGCCGTGATTGGCCTTCTTCTTCTTGCGTGCCCTGCCCTTGCGCGCGCGCTTGGCCACGGGGCTCACCTCCGGTCCGTCGGGTACGTGACCCTTCAAGCTCTCGCGTCCCAGGCGGTCGCACAAGCCATTCGACCGAGTCCTAACATTCCCCAACAAATCCGTGTCATAATTTGGTGGAATCTGTTGGAAGGGGTGGGCGTGCTCGCACAGCAGCGTCAGCAGACGATCCTCGAACGCGTGCGCAGCAGCGGCGGCGTCCGGGTCGCCGACCTCGTGCGCGAACTCGGCGTCTCCGACATGACGATACGCCGCGACCTCGAAGTGCTCGCCGAACGCGGCTTGCTGGAGAAGGTGCACGGCGGCGCGACCGCCCTCGGCCCCGGATCGACCGAGGAGCCGGGTTTTACCGCCAAGTCCGCCCGCCAGCAGCAGGAGAAGGAGGCCATCGCGCGCCGCGCGGCCGGCCTCGTACGTCCCGGCACCGCCGTGGCGCTCTCCGCCGGCACCACCACGTGGGCGCTGGCCCACCATCTGATCGCCGTGCCCGACCTGACCGTGATCACGAACTCGATCCCGGTCGCCGAGGTCTTCCACCGCAACCCGCGCCCCGACCGCACGGTCGTGCTCACCGGCGGCGTACGCACGCCCTCCGACGCGCTGGTCGGCCCGGTGGCCGTGGCCGCGATCCGCCGCCTGCACGTGGACACGCTCTTCCTCGGGGTCCACGGCATGAGCCTGCGCGCCGGGTTCACCACGCCCAACCTGCTGGAGTCCGAGACCGACAGGGAGCTGGTGGCCGCGGCGCACCGGCTGGTGGTCCCCGCCGACCACACCAAGTGGAACACGGTCGGCATCAGCACGATCGCCGAGCTGACCGAGGCCGACGTGGTCATCAGCGACGCGGGGTTGCCCGAGGAAGCACGCACCGAGCTGGCCGAACGGGCCGGAGAACTGATCATCGCGGAGGGCACGTCTTGAAGCGCACCATCACCCACCTCGCCGACGGCCGGGAGCTGATCTACTTCGACCGGCGCGACGACGCCGACCGGAGCGCGATCGACCGGCGGGCGCTCGATCCGCGGCCGGTGGCCTCCGAGCTGCGCTACGACCCGCTGACCGAGGAGTGGATCGCGGTGGCGGGCCACCGGCAGACGCGGACGTTCCTGCCGCCGGCCGACGAGTGCCCGCTGTGCCCGTCGTCGGACACGCGGGCGTCGGAGATCCCGGCGTACGACTACGACGTGGTGGTGTTCGAGAACCGCTTCCCCTCTTTTTCCGGAAATTTTGGGACTTATGCGGATGTCGGCGGGCTGAGTGAGGTCCGTCCGGGCGTGGGGCGGTGTGAGGTGATGTGCTTCACCTCCGAGCACTCCTCCTCCTTCTCCAAGCTCTCCCACGACCGGGTGAAGCTGGTCATGGACGCCTGGGCCGACCGTACGGCCGAGCTGTCCGCGATCGAGGGCGTCGAGCAGGTCTTCTGCTTCGAGAACCGGGGCGAGGAGATCGGCATCACGCTCGCGCACCCGCACGGGCAGATCTACGCCTACCCCTACGTGACGCCGCGCACCAAACTCCAGCTCGGGGCCGCCTCGCGGCACACCGGCGGCAACCTGTTCGCCGACGTGCTGGCCGCCGAGCGGGCGGAGGGCACGCGGGTGATCGCCTCCAACGAGTTGTGGACCGCGTTCGTCCCGGCCGCCGCGCGCTGGCCGTTCGAGGTGCACGTGTATCCGCATCGGCAGGTGCCCGACCTCGCGGCGCTGTCGGACGAGGAACGGGCCGCGTTCGCGCCGCTGTACACCTCGGTGCTGCGGGCGCTGGACGCCTTGTTCGGGGTGGCGATGCCGTACATCTCGGCCTGGCACCAGGCGCCGGTGCGTCAGGGGCGTGAGCTGGGCTACCTGCACCTGGAGCTGTTCAGCATCAGGCGGGCGCCGGGCAAGCTGAAGTACCTGGCGGGGTCGGAGTCGGCGATGGGCGCGTTCGTCAACGACGTGCTGCCCGAGGAGGCGGCACGCATGTTGCGATCACGGATTGATCACTAATTGATTTCTCCTTAAAGTCGCATGACTCGTGATCTACCACTAATATCCCGATAGGCACCGGCCGTAACGGTCGTTGCCGGCCTAATCCCGGGCGTGTTGCCCGGGAGCCGGGGACCCATCGCATCTGGGGTGAATCCGCGCTAGTGGTAGGGACAGCTCCCATGCCCGAACCCGTCAGCTAACCCGGCCGGCAGAGGGAGAGGAACAACCACGTGGCGGCTTCGTCCCCCGCGAGTCTTGCCATCGGTCTCATCACCGCCACCGTCCTGCTCGCCCAGCCGGCCGCCGCCGCGGCCCCGCCCAAGCCGACCGAGGCGGAGCTGCGGGCCCAGCTCAAGCAGCTCAACTCCAAGGTCGACAAGCTCATCGAGAAGTACAACCTCAAGCGGGACGCGCTCGCCAAGGCCCAGCAGGCGGCCACGACGGCCCAGCAGCGGCTCGCCACGGCCGAGCAGACGCTGGCCACCGCCGAACGGCGGGTCGCCGAGATCGCCAGCATGCGTTACCAGAACGCCGACCCCTCGCTGCCGAGCTTCATGCTGCCGAGTTTCGGGGGCGGCGCGGCCGTGCTCGAACAGCTCACCGCCGAGCAGCAGGCCGTGGTCGACAGCGTGGGCCGGGCCCGCGACGACCGCAAGAAGGCCGCCGACGCCGCCGCCGCGCTCACGGCCCAGATCAAGGCGGACACCGCCGAGGTCGCCGAGCAGCGCGACGACGCCGAAGACGTCATCGACGACATCAAGAAGAAGCTCCAGGACCTCGTGCCGTTCGGGCCCGGCAAGAACGCCAACGGCTCCTGGGCGCCCGAGCTGCCGTCCGGCTCGGACAACATCACCGCCCGCACGCGGCTGATGCGCGCGCAGGTGCAGAAGAACTTCTCGCTGCCGTACGAGGTGGGCTGCTTCCGCTCCGGCTCCAGCGGCGAACACCCGCTCGGCCGGGCCTGCGACTTCATGATGAGCACCGGCGGCACCATGCCGAGCGCCGCCGACAATGCCCTGGGCGACCGCATCGCCGCCTGGGCCATCAAGAACAAGAGCAAGCTCGGCGTCAAGTACGTGATCTGGAAGCAGCGCATCAACCAGGGCTCAGGCTGGAGCGCCATGTCCGACCGCGGCAGCATCACCGAGAACCACTACGACCACGTGCACATCTCGATGAACTGACCGGCACTGGGCGGAGGCGTCAGCCGTCGAGGCGGGCCGCCAGGGTCTTGGGGGCGATCCGGCGGTAGGCGTCGGCCACGATCTCCGCGACCTCCGCCCAGTCGACCTCCACGTCGAGGTAGACCCCCAGCCACCCCCGATGCCCCACGTACGGGGGCCGGAAGAACCGCTCCGGATCCTCGGCCACCAGCTCCTCCTGTACGCCCGGAGGCGCCGCGCACCAGAACGCCACCCGGTCGTCATGATGCCGGTCGGCGAACATGACGAACGTCTTCCTGTCCCTGACGAACCAGGTGGGCTCGCCGTGGCTGAGCCGTTCGGTGGTCTCGGGCAGCGCCAGGCAGAGCGCGCGCAGCCGGTCGAGGGCGTCCACGGGGGTCAGCCGGAGAGCGTGAGCGGGTTGACCAGGTCGGCGTAGACCAGCAGCCCGGCCATGATGATCAGCACGAACGCCATCGCGTACGTGAGCGGCAGCACCTTGGCGATGTCGACGTAGCGGGGCTCGGGGCGTCGCATGATCCGGGCGAAGCCGCGCTTGATGCCCTCCCACAGGCCGCCCGCGATGTGGCCGCCGTCGAGCGGCAGCAGCGGGATCAGGTTGAACAGGCCGATCGCCAGGTTGAACCCGGCCAGCAGGCTGACGAAGGTGAACAGCTTGCTCTTGTTCGACAGCTCGTCGGAGGCGAGGATCTCGCCGCCGAGCCGGCCCGCGCCCACGACTCCGACCGGGCCCTCGGGATCGCGCTTCTCGCCGGAGAAGGCGGCGTGCCAGACGCCGACCATCTTCTCCGGGAGGTTGACCATCGAGCCCACCACGCGGCCGGTCAGGTCGCCCATGTAGCCGAGCACCTGGCCCATGCTCTGCTGCTCGAAGACCTGCGAGGGCACGACGCCGAGGAACCCGACGCCCTTGTCGGTCTTGCCCTCCTCCGTCAGGCTCGCCATGTCGCGGGCGATGAGCGTGACGTCGAGCGTCATCGGCTTGCCGTCGCGGACGATGCCGAGCTTGACCGGGCCCGCGCCGTGGCCGCGGATCATCCGGGTGGCGTCCTGCCAGGTCGCGATCTTCTGGCCGTCGAGGGCGACGATGTGGTCGCCGACCTTGACGCCCGCCTTCGCCGCCGGGGTGCGCTCGTCGGTCGGCGCGCACGTCTTGCGGGTCTCGCCGGTGGGGATCACGCACGTGTTGGTGTCGGCCGACACGATGGGGGCGGTCGTGGGCAGGCCGATGCCGACCAGCAGGATGCTGAAGAAGACGAAGGCGAGCACGAAGTTCATCGCCGGGCCGCCGGACATGATGATGATCTTCTGCCACCACTTCTTGCGGTAGAAGACGCGGTCCTCGTCGCCGGGCCGCACCTCCTCCATGGCGGCGTCGCGCGCGGTCTCGATCAGCCCCTGCCACGGCCCGGTGGGCGCGCTGCGCAGCTTGTCGGGGTCGTCGCCGGGCCGCGGCGGCAGCATGCCGATCATGCGGATGTAGCCGCCGAGCGGGATCCACTTGATGCCGTATTCGGTCTCGCCCTTGCGCCGCGACCAGGCTGTCGCGCCGAAGCCGATCATGTACTGCGTCACGCGTACGCCGAAGATCTTGGCGGGCACCAGGTGACCGATCTCGTGCAGGCCGATGGAGACCATCAACCCCACCAGGAAGAGGAGGATCCCGGCGACAAAGAGCCAGTTCATCTACGCGCGCTCCAGGCTGACAGACGTTCCCCGACGGTCCCAGACTAGTCGAACTCGTCACATCACTCGGGCTTGCGCGTACTTTGGCGAATCAACAGACCGCATTGACAGTGAGCGATCAGCCGATCACCCTGGGAGACGACGGAGGGGGACGTCTTGATCCGCATTCTCATCGCCGAGCACCTGCCCTTGGTGCGACGTGGCCTCCAGGCCGCCCTCGGAGCCGAGCCCGACCTGCGGGTCGTGGCCGAGACGGGCTGCCCCGACGAGGTGCTGCCGGCGGCGCGGTCCAGCGACCCCGACGTGGCGATCGTCGATCTCGACCTGCCGGGGCTGCCCGTGGCGACGCGCCTGTCCGAGCAGCTGCCCCGGTGCTCGGTGCTGATCCTGTCGGCGCGGCCCAGCCCGGGGCAGGTGCGCAGGGCGTTCAGCGGGAGCGTGCTCGGGTTCATGAGCCTGCGCGTGGCGCCCGAGCGGCTGGCCGAGGGGGTGCGGCAGGTCGCGGCGGGGCGCCGGGCGGTCGAGGCCGAGCTGGCGGTGGCCGCGCTGCAGTCGGCGGCCAATCCGCTGACCAGGCGGGAGCTCGACGTGTTGCGGATCGCGGCGGGCGGGGCGCGGTCGACGGAGATCGCCGACCAGTTGTTCCTGTCGGTCGGCACCGTGCGCAATCATCTGTCGCGGATCATGTGCAAGACGGGCGCGAGGAACCGGCTCGACGCCGTGCGGATCGCCAGCGACAGCGGCTGGTTGTGACGGGCCCGGTGGAGCCGCGCCGCTCCGCCGGGACCCGAACACGTCAAAGGATCTCAGTCGTGCCGATCCTGCTGCCAGTGACCGCCATCACGACCTGACCCATGTGAAACGTCACTATGGACGCCAGATCAACACCAGCGCGCAGTCGTCGTTGTGGCCCGAGGACATCGCGTTGACCAGCGCACGGGCGCCGTCGCGGAACCCCGAGGGCAGCAGCCGCTCCGCCTCGCCGAGCAGCCGGTCGAGGCCGGCGTCGATGTCGCGCCCCGGCTGCTCGATGAGGCCGTCGGTGTAGAGCAGCAGCGCGTCGCCCTTGCGCAGGGTGCCGCTGTCGGGCTCGCAGTGCAGGTCGGGCACCACGCCGAGCACCACGCCCTTGGCCGAGGCGACCTGCCAGTTGCCCGTGCCGGAGTCGAACTTCACCACCGGCGGGTGGCCGGCCGAGGTGATCGTGTAGTCGCCGGTGGCGAGGTCGAGGCGTACGTGCACGGCCGTGACGAACCCCTCGTCGCCGCGCTGCCGGTGGAGGTAGGCGTTGCAGGCGGGCAGGAAGTCGTCGACCGAGCCGAGCAGGCCGCCGAACGCGCCCGACAGGAGCAGGGCGCGGGTGCCGGCGTCGACGCCCTTGCCGGAGACGTCGACGAGGGCGATCTCCACGGAGTCGTCGTCGCGCATGGAGACCAGGAAGTCGCCGCCGAACGACGAGCCTCCGGCCTGCTTGAGCACCACCTTGCCGCCCCAGTCCTTGGGCAGCGGGGGCAGCTCGCCCTGGCTCTTGAGCCGGTCGCGCAGCTCCAGGAGCATCGCGTCGCCGCGCAGCCCCTGCACGCCGAGCTTGCCGCGCGTGCGGGCCATGAGCACGGCGAGCACGGTGGTGAACACGATCGTCACCGTGAGCCCGAGCCCGATGCGCGCGACCCCGAGCGTGGCCGCGATGTAGCCGAGCGCGACGCCCACCGCCACCAGCAGCTTGACCAGGCTGCGCAGCCGCAGCTGCAACCCGCCGACCAGGGTGACGAGGATGAGCAGCGACGGGGAGAACCACTCGGTGGACACCTCCGCCGCGAGCGGCCCGATGACGAGCGCGAGCACGGTCAGCGCGATGAGCAGGTTGCGGTCGCGGGCCAGCGGCCCCCTCCGGACGAACCGGACCGCGGACACCAGGAACGGCACCCGCACGAGGACCGCGCGGACCCGAGGCGGAATCAACGGCGCCGGACGGGAACTCATGATGCGTGTGACTGTATCGGTCTGACCCGTGTTTGGGCAGCCCACTTGACCAAGCCCTTGATCATTAAGCACGGATATTGGGTGGCCTTCCCCCTTTGCCCGCTCCTACCGTGGACGGATGACGTATCCGATCCGTCCCATTGACGAAGCTGAGTGGCCGGGGTTCGCCGGCGTGCTCGCAGAGGGGTTCGGCTGGACGCCGCATCCCACCCAGGACGAGCGGTTCAAGGCGGCGACGGAGTTCGACCGCACACTCGCGGCCTTCGACGGCACCACCATGGCGGGCGTGACCTCCGTCTTCAGCCTCACGATGACGGTACCCGGCGGACGGCAGCTCCCCGTGGGCGGCGTGACCGCCGTCAGCGTGCTCCCCTCCCACCGCCGCCGCGGCGTGCTGTCCGGCCTGATGCGCCGCCAGCTCTCCGACATCCGCGAGCGCGGCGAGTCCGTCGCCGCCCTCTACGCCTCCGAGTCGCTGATCTACGGCCGGTACGGATACGGCAGGGCCGCGAACGAGCTGACGTTCCACATCGACAAGCAGCGCTCGGCGTTCATCAGGAATGTGCCGTCGGATCCGTCGCTCAGGCTCAGGGTGGCCGCCCCCGCCGAGGCCCGTCCCGACTTCGAGAAGCTCTACGCCTCCGTCGTGACCAGGCGCCCCGGCCGGTACGAGCGCGACCGCCACGTCTGGGACGGCTTCCTGGCCGACGAGGAGTTCGACAGGAAGGGCGGGGGATCTCTCCGCTCGGTGCTGGCCGAGGACGACCAGGGCGTACGCGGGTACGCGATCTTCCGCATCAAGTCCTCCTGGGACGCCGACGGC
>JABFVJ010000079.1 GCA_013362835.1 Nonomuraea sp.
CCTGGTCGGTGTACCAGCGGTCGCCCTCCTCCTCGCTGGTCGCGTACTTGTCCTTGAACACCTCGGGGATGTAGTCGAACATGAAGCGCTTGCCCTCGGAGTTGCGCAGCACGCCGCCGTCACCGCGTACGGACTCGGTGACGAGGATGCCGCGCACGGACGGAGGCCAGACCATGCCCGTGGGGTGGAACTGGATGAACTCCATGTTGATCAGGTTGGCGCCGGCGAGCAGGGCCAGGGCGTGGCCGTCGCCGGTGTACTCCCAGGAGTTGGAGGTGACCACGTACGACTTGCCGATGCCGCCGGTGGCGAGGACCACGGCGGGGGCGTCGAAGAGCAGGAAGTTGCCGGTCTCGCGCCAGTAGCCGAACGCGCCGGAGATGCGGTCGCCGTCCTTGAGCAGGCGGGTGACCGTGCACTCGGCGAAGACCTTGATGTAGGCCTCGTGGTCGCCGTGGGTCTCGTAGTCCTCCTGCTGGAGCGCGACGACCCGCTGCTGCAGCGTACGGATCAGCTCCAGCCCGGTACGGTCGCCCACGTGCGCGAGCCGCGGGTACTCGTGACCGCCGAAGTTGCGCTGGCTGATCTTGCCGTCCTTGGTGCGGTCGAACAGCGCGCCCCACGCCTCCAGCTCCCAGACGCGGTCGGGGGCCTCCTTGGCGTGCAGCTCGGCCATGCGCCAGTTGTTGAGGAACTTGCCGCCCCGCATGGTGTCACGGAAGTGCACCATCCAGTTGTCGTCGGAGTTGACGTTCCCCATGGCGGCGGCCGCGCCGCCCTCGGCCATGACCGTGTGGGCCTTGCCGAACAGCGACTTGCAGACGATCGCCGTGCGCTTGCCCTGCTGCCGGGCCTCGATGGCGGCCCGTAGCCCGGCGCCGCCCGCACCGATGACGACGACGTCGTATTCGTGACGCTCGATTTCCACTTGTGAGGATCCTTTATGCGAACGGGAAGGCGATGACGCCCTTGGCGACCATGCGGACGTAGAAGTCGGCGATCATGACCGAGAACATCGAGGCCCAGGCGAGCTGCTGGTGCTTGGCGTTGAGCTTGGAGACGAACGTCCAGGCCCGGTAGCGCAGCGGGTGGCGGGAGAAGTGGTTCAGCCGGCCCGCGGTGATGTGCCTGCAGGAGTGGCACGAGAGCGTGTACGCGTTGATCAGCACGGCGTTGACGATCAGGATCCAGGTGCCGAGTCCGGCGGGCTTGTGGATGAGCGCCAGGACCGCGTCGTAGGCCAGGATGAGGCCGATCACGATGGCCGCGTAGAAGAAGTACCGGTGGATGTTCTGGATGATCAGCGGGAAGCGCGTCTCACCGGTGTACTTGCCGTGGGGCTCCTGCACCGCGCACGCGGCCGGCGACAGCCAGAACGAGCGGTAGTACGACTTGCGGTAGTAGTAGCAGGTCAACCGGAAGCCGCCCGGCAGACCGAGGATGAGCAGCCCGGGCGACAGGGTGTACCAGTCGCCGATCGGCGCCCAGCCGAACACCCGCGCGCCTTGGGGGCACAGGGCGTCGACCAGACAGGGTGATGCGAATGGGGCTACGTAAGGGTCGACGAAAAAGCTGCCGTCGATGATGGCCCACACGCCGTAGACAAGGAACGAGCTGAGCCCGAGGAATGTCAGCAGCGGGACCAGCCACCACCTGTCGGTGCGCAGCGTGCGCACCTTGATCTGGGCGCGCTGCCGTCTGACCGGGGCTTCGGGCGTCGTCTGGGTCATCGCGGACCTCTCTACCTCCCGCGGACCCTGCACACAGGGGGTCCGGGTCGTTCGCTGGGCGCGCTACGGCGGGTGCGGTGTCCGCTCTGGGCGCGCGTTGGTGGGGGATACGTTACGACGACCGCATAGGATTTTGTGAGCGGGGTCACTCACTTTTTCGATGACCCGCTGTGATTCCTGTCACGTACGCCCGTCAGGGGCGCTCACCATGGGCCGGCAACTTCACCACAGTGACGAAAAAATCATCAATTTGCCGGACAACACGGATGAATTGCTCAAAATCCACCGGTTTCGACACGTACGCATTGGCGTGCAACCGGTAGCTGTGCAGGATGTCCTCCTCGGCCTCCGAGGTCGTCAGGATCACCACGGGGATCGTCCGCAGCGTGGCGTCGGCCTTCACCTCGGCCAGCACCTCCATGCCGCTCATCCGGGGCAGGTTGAGGTCGAGCAGGATCAGGTCGGGGCGCGTCGCGTCGGTGTAGGAGCTCTCCCGCCGCAGGTACGCCATCGCCTGCTCGCCGTCGTTGACGACGTTGAGCCGGTTCTTGACCTTGTTGAGATCGAAGGCCTCCTTGGTGAGCAGGATGTCCCCCTGGTCGTCCTCCACGAGGAGCACGTCGATCGGCCGCCAGTCCATCATTCGTCGTCTCCAGCCGCGGGTAGCGTCCAGCGGAACGTGGCGCCCCGGTCGCCGGCCGAGCCGTCGAGCCAGAGCTGTCCGCCGTGGTACTCGACGATCTTGCGGCAGAGCGCCAGGCCGATGCCAGTCCCTGGATACACGTCGCGGGGGTGGAGCCGCTGGAAAATCAGGAAGATGCGGTCGGCGTACTTGGGCTCGACGCCGATGCCGTTGTCGGAGCAGCTGAACTCCCACATGTCGCCGGCCCGCTTCGCCTCGACACGCACCCGCGGCGGGTCGTCTGAGCGGAACTTGAGCGCGTTCTCGACGAGGTTCTGGAAGAGCTGGGTGAGCTGGAGCCGGTTGCCCTTGACCAGCGGCAGGCCGTCGTGGGTGACGACGGCGCCGGAGTCGTCGATCTTGGCGGACAGGTTCTCCAGGGCGCGGTTCAGCACCTCGCCGGAGTCGGTCGTCACGCGCTCGCCGCTCACCCGGCCGACCCTGGAGAAGTCGAGCAGGTCGTTGATCAGGAGCTGCATGCGCTTGGCGCCGTCCACGGCGTAGTGGATGTACTGCCGCGCGCGCTCGTCGAGCTCCTGGCCGTAGCGCTGCTCCAGCATCTGGGTGAAGCTGGCGACCTTGCGCAGCGGCTCCTGGAGGTCGTGGCTCGCGACGTAGGCGAACTGCTCCAGCTCGCCGTTGGACCTGCGCAGCTCCTCGGCCTGCTCGGTGGCCGAGCGCCAGGCGGCGACGATGCGGCCGCGCATGGAGTCGACGTGGCTGGACAGCTCGCTCAGCTCGGCCGGGCGGTCGACGCCGAGGCGGTGGTCGAAGTCGCCGGCGGCGATCGTGCGTACCTGCTCGGTGAGCTGGTCGATGGGCTTGAGGACGGCGTACCTGACGATGAAGGCGAGGCCGGCGCCGAACGTGAGCAGCACCGCGAACATCACGATCAGCGCCACGTTGAGCCGGTCGAGCTGGGCGGCCACGGCGGCGTCCGGGTTCAGCTCGCGGGCGCGGGCGCTCATCATCATGGTGACGACCACGCCCGTCACGAACGCGACGCCCGCGAGCGCGCCGATCACCAGGAACCAGCGGGCCACCGGCAACCTGCCGAGCCCGGTCGGCTGCCTCGGGGGAGGCAGCGGATGGATGCTCATTCTGACCTCCTCGACACCAGGACCACCGCGAGATCGTCGCTCAGCCTGCCCACATGCTTGATCAGGCGGTCGAGATCGATGACGCCGTGCGCGCGCACCAGATCCACCAGGCCCTCGACGCCGAGCACCTCCTTCTGCTCGCCCACCGCCGCCTCGATGAGGCCGTCGGTGTAGAGCATCATCGACCACTCGTCGCCGAGCGGCACGTCGATGACCGCCCACTCGGCGTCGGAGAAGATGCCGAGCGGCGGCCCCGACGGCGTGTGGGCCACCACGTCCAGCAGGCCGTCGCGGAGCAGCACCGGCGGCGGGTGGCCGACCACGCGCAACCTGGCGTACCGCAGGTCGGGCGTGATCGTGGCCATGCACAGCGTGGTGAAGATCTCCGGGGCCTTGCGCTCGGCCCGCAGGAGGGCGTCCATCGTGCGCAGCAGCGTGTCGTCGGTCTGCCCGGCCAGCACCAGGGTGCGCCAGGCGATGCGCAGCGCCACGCCGAGCGCGGCCTCGTCGGGGCCGTGGCCGCACACGTCGCCGACCACGACGTGCACGGCGCCGTCGGGGGTCTGGACCATGTCGAGGAAGTCGCCGGCGAGCAGGGTGCCCTGGTTGCCGGGCAGGTAGCGGATCGTGTGCGTGACCGCGTCGGTGTGCAGCAGGGGCACGGGCAGCAGGCCGCTCTCCAGCCGGGCGTTCTCCTTGGCGGTCAGCTCGGCCTCGACGAGCCTGAGCTGGGCCAGGTCGGCGCGCCTGCGCTCCATCGCGTACCGGATCGACCTGGCCAGCAGCCGGGCGTCGGTGTCCTGCTTGACCAGGTAGTCCTGGGCTCCGGCCTGGACGGCGGCCACGCCCACGTGCACGTCCCTGAGGCCGGTGAGGACCAGGACGGCCGCGTGCGGGGCGAGCGCGAGCACCTCCTCCAGCGCTTCGAGCCGGTTCGCGTCAGGCAGCGAGAGATCGACGAGCACACATTGGATCTTGGGGTTGAGCTTGTCCCTGGCCTCCTGGAGGCTGCGCGCCCGGAAGATCTGCGGGGGCGCCTCGGCCTCGTTGAGCAGCTCTTCGACGAGGAAGGCGTCGCCGTCATCGTCCTCGATGAGAAGCAGCGTCAGCGTTTCGGAGAGATTTGCCGTCACACGCGCCTCTTCGGGGAGTTGGGCCGTTGTTGCTCATTCTGCGATGAGCTCTACCCCTTGTGGAAGCGTGCCTTCGCGACCGGCCTCCACGACGAAGGAGAGCAGGGTCTCCCTGAACGCCCGCGCGGCCCTGGTCGGCTCGACGTCCCTGCGGTGGGCGAGGGCGATCGTACGGCTCAGGCCCGGCGGCGCGAGCGGAGTGCCCGACAGCCCCGGACGCCCGTCGAGCACCATCGAGGGCACCACGGCCACGCCCAGCCCCGCCTCCACGAAGCGCAGCACCGCGTCCATCTCCCCGCCCTGCACCGAGAACCGGGGCTCGAACCCGGCCTGCCGGCAGGCGGCGAGGGTGGCCTCGCGCAGGTCGTAGCCGCGCCTGAACATCACCATCTGCCGGCCGCGCAGGTCCTCGATCCGCACGTACGGCCCCCGCATCCGCTCCTGGGACGGCGCGACCACGACGAGGTTCTCGCGCAGGATCTCCTGCGTCACCAGCGCGGGGTCGTCGCTCTGCAACGGCATGATGATCAGCGACAGGTCGAGCTGCCCCCGCGCCAGCGCCCTGATCAGGTCACGCGAGCCGCCCTCCTCCACCAGCAGCTCCACCCCCGGGTACGTCCGGTGGAAGCGCGCCAGCGCGTCGGCCAGCAGCCCCGCGCACAACGACGGCGTGGCCCCGAGGCGCACCCGCCCCCTGCGCAGCCCCGCGAGCTCGGCCACCTCCTGCCGCGCGGTGTCGGCGTCGGCGAGCATCCGGCGGGCCAGCGGGAGCAGCGACTCGCCCGCCGCGGTCAGCGTGACGTTGCCGCGTGCCCGGGAGAACAAGGGGGCGCCGAGATCGCTCTCCAGGGCCTTGATCTGCTTGCTGAGCGAGGGCTGGGCGACCCGCATGCGCTCGGCCGCCTGGGTGAAGTGCCTGGTCTCCGCGACCGCCACGAAGTAGGCGAGCTGTTGCAACTGCATGTGATTTTCCTCGCACCGGCCGGGCTCGTTGGCTTATGCCGACCGTACAAACCAAGCATCATAGCCGGAGGCTATGGAAACCAGACCCGCGATGACTTGGACGGATCATTGCTGGATACCTAGCGTTCAAACGTGACTGCCACGATAGAGCGCGGCGCCGCCACCGCGCCTGTTACCGCCCCCAAGGGTGCCGCACCCGCCCCAACGTCCAAGAAGCCACGCGGGTTCCTGAGCTCGTCGAACGGCAAGAAAGTCGTCATGGCCGTCACGGGCGCCGTGATGGTCGCCTTCCTCGTGCTCCACATGCTGGGGAACCTCAAGATCTTCCTGGGCCGGAACTCGTTCAACGAGTACGCCCACGCGCTGCGCACGCTCCTTGAGCCGATCGCCCCGTACCGGACCGTGCTGACGATCCTGGAGATCGGGCTCGTCGTCTCGGTCGTGCTGCACATGTGGGCCGCGATCTCGCTCGCGCGCAAGGCCGCCAAGGCCAGGCCCGTCAAGTACGTGGCCAAGAAGTCGCAGGCGAGCGGCTACACGACGCACATCATGCGGTTCGGCGGCATCACGATCCTGCTCTTCGTGATCTGGCACCTGCTCGACCTCACCTTCGGCGTCGTGAACCCCAAGGGCTTCGACTCCGCCCCGGCCGACCGCATGATCGCCGGCTTCGACGCGTCCCGCTGGTGGGTGACCCTCATCTACCTCGTGGCCGTCGTCATGGTCGGCCTGCACCTGCGGCACGGCATCTGGAGCGCCTTCCAGACGCTCGGCTGGGCCAACCGCGCCCGCTACCGCGGCCTGCGCCTGACGGCCGGTCTGGTCTCGGCGGTCCTCGTGGTCGGCTTCCTCGCGCCGCCCCTCGCGATCACGTTCGGAGTTGTGAAGTGAAATACACCGAAGGCTCGGAGATCCGGGACGCCAAGGCTCCCGAGGGTCCCATCGAGGAGCGGTGGGAGAAGCGGAAGTTCAGCGCGAAGCTGGTCAACCCGGCCAACAAGCGCAAGCTCAACGTGATCGTCGTCGGCACCGGCCTGGCGGGCGGCTCGGCCGCCGCGACCCTCGGCGAGCTGGGCTACAACGTCAAGTCGTTCTGCTACCAGGACACGCCGCGCCGGGCCCACTCCATCGCCGCGCAGGGCGGCATCAACGCCGCGAAGAACTACCGCGGCGACGGCGACTCGATCTACCGCCTGTTCTACGACACGGTCAAGGGCGGCGACTTCCGCGCCCGCGAGTCGAACGTCTACCGCCTGGCCCAGGTCTCGGTGAACATCATCGACCAGGCCGTGGCCCAGGGCGTGCCGTTCGCCCGCGAGTACGGCGGCCTGCTCGACACCCGCTCCTTCGGCGGCGCCCAGGTCTCCCGTACGTTCTACGCCCGCGGCCAGACGGGCCAGCAGCTGCTGCTGGGCGCGTACCAGGCGCTGGAGCGGCAGATCGCGGCCGGGACCGTGGAGATGCACACCCGGCACGAGATGCTCGACCTGATCGTCTCCGACGGGCGGGCGCGCGGCGTCATCGTGCGCGACATGGTGACCGGCGAGATCGAGCGGCACCTCGCCGACGCGGTCGTGCTGGCCACCGGCGGCTACGGCAACGTGTTCTTCCTGTCCACGAACGCCAAGGGCTGCAACACGACGGCCATCTGGCGGGCGCACGAGCGCGGGGCGTACTTCGCGAACCCGTGCTACACGCAGATCCACCCGACCTGCATCCCGGTCTCCGGCGAGTACCAGTCGAAGCTGACGCTGATGTCGGAGTCGCTGCGCAACGACGGCCGCGTGTGGGTGCCGCTGCTCAAGGATGACAAGCGGGCGCCCGGCGACATCCCGGAAGCGGAGCGCGACTACTACCTGGAGCGGATTTATCCGGCTTTCGGGAACCTCGTCCCGCGGGACATCGCCTCCCGCGCCGCCAAGAACGTCTGCGACGAGGGCCGCGGCGTCGGCCCCGGCGGGCTCGGCGTCTACCTGGACTTCCGCGACGCGATCGGCCGCCTCGGCCGCGACGCCGTCGAGAAGAAGTACGGCAACCTCTTCGAGATGTACGAGCGCATCACCGGCGAGAACCCGTACGACGTGCCGATGCGCATCTACCCGGCGGTCCACTACACGATGGGCGGCCTGTGGGTGGACTACGACCTGCAGTCCACGATCCCCGGCCTGTTCGTGATCGGCGAGGCCAACTTCTCCGACCACGGCGCGAACCGGCTCGGCGCGTCGGCGCTGATGCAGGGGCTGGCCGACGGATATTTCGTGCTTCCGACGACGATCGGCGACTACCTCGCGAACGGCCCGTACGGGGACGTGGACGAGGAGGCCGTGGCCGAGGCCGAGATCAAGGTCCGTACCAGGATCGACCGGCTGATGTCGGTGAACGGCACCCGCACCCCCGACTCCTTCCACCGCGAGCTGGGCAAGCTCATGTGGGACTACTGCGGCATGGAGCGCACCGAGGAGTCGCTGCGCAAGGCCCTGGAGCGCATCCCCGAGCTGCGCGAGGAGTTCTGGCAGAACGTCAAGGTGTCCGGCACCGCCGAGGAGCTGAACCAGGTGCTGGAGAAGGCCGGCCGCGTCGCCGACTTCTTCGACCTGGCCGAGCTCATGTGCCTGGACGCCCTCGTACGCACCGAGTCCTGCGGCGGCCACTTCCGCGCCGAGTCCCAGGACGCCGACGGCGAGGCCCTGCGCGACGACGAGCACTTCGCGCACGTCTCGGCGTGGGAGCACTCGCCCACCGGCGAGCCGGTGCTGCACAAGGAACCGCTCGAGTACGACTACGTCAAGATGACCCAGCGGAGCTACAAGTGAACCTGACCCTCAAGGTCTGGCGTCAGAGCGGCCCTTCGGACGCGGGACGCATGGTGACGTACCGCGTGGAGGACGTGTCCCCGGACATGTCGTTCCTCGAGATGCTGGACGTGCTGAACGAGCGCCTGATCCTCGAAGGCGACGACCCGGTCGCCTTCGACCACGACTGCCGCGAGGGCATCTGCGGCATGTGCGGCATGGTCATCAACGGCGTGGCGCACGGCGAGCAGCGCGCCACGACGACGTGCCAGCTGCACATGCGCCACTTCGAGGACGGCGCCGAGATCACCATCGAGCCGTGGCGCGCCGCGCCGTTCCCGGTGGTCAAGGACCTGGTCGTGGACCGCAGCGCGTTCGACCGCATCATCCAGGCGGGCGGCTTCGTCTCGGTCCCGGCCGGTTCCGCCCCGGACGCGCACAGCGTCCCGGTCCGCAAGGAGGACGCCGACGCCGCGTTCGACGCCGCGACCTGCATCGGCTGCGGCGCCTGCGTGGCCGCCTGCCCGAACGGCTCGGCCTCCCTCTTCACCGCCGCCAAGATCACCCACCTGAGCCTGCTGCCCCAGGGCCAGCCCGAGCGCCTGACCCGCGCGAAGGCCATGGTGGAGCAGATGGACGCGGAGGGCTTCGGCGGCTGCACGAACACGGGCGAGTGCACGGCCGTGTGCCCGAAGGGCATCCCGCTGGACGCGATCGCCCAGATGAACAGCGACTACCTGAAGGCCAACGCCAAGTAGCCCCGGCACTCACCGAGCCCATCCCCACGCGGGGATGGGCTCAGCCGTTTCCGCACGGGCGGCGTGCTCTTCGCCGCCACCCGGCAGACCGAGGCACAGAACCTCGCCGACCTCATGGCCGGCACGCCCGCGCTGCCGTGGCGCAGTTGCCCGGGGGAGGCGCGCCATTCTCGAACTGGTCGTAGGACCCTTCGGGTTCCGTGACGCGAGCGTCTTCTGGGGGCTGACCGAGGACCCCGAGCCGGCCTTCCGGGTCAACGCACTCGTGAGTGGTACGCCCGCCTACCTGGAGATGTGCGGCGGA
>JABFVJ010000086.1 GCA_013362835.1 Nonomuraea sp.
GCGCCTGTTCGGTGCCGCAGCCCGCCGCCAGCGCCGAGGCCGCCGCGACGGCCAGCAATTTCCTCCACACGCGCAAAACCCCCGTGATCGTCACGTCTCGGGGGTTTTGATCACCTCCTGCCCATCACCGGCACCGGTCACACACCCGGCCTGGTCAGGGCAGCAATACCAGCTTCCCGACCGTACGGCGGCCGGCCAGGTCGGCCAGCGCGCGGGACGCCTGCGCCAGCGGGTACGCGCCGCCCGCGAGCGGCCTGAGCCGCCCCGACGCGGTGAGCCGCAGCAGCTCGGCCATGGCGGGCCCGCCCAGGCCCCGCTCGGCCAGCAGCGGTCGCAGCCAGAACCCGGACACGCTGAGGTTGCCCGCCGTGAGCCGCCCAGGATCGACCGGCCCGGCGGCCTCGCCCGACGACGACCCGTACGTCACCAGCCGCCCGAACATGGCCAGCGTGCCCAGCGCCGCGTCGAACACCGGACCGCCCACGGCGTCGAGCACGACGTCGACCGGCCGGTTGCCGTTGGCCTCGATCACCCGCTCGACGTAGCCGTCGGCCGCGCCGTCGACGGCGGCGTCCGCGCCGAGGTCGAGGGCGAGCGAGCGCTTGTCGTCGGTGGAGGCGGTGGCGATCACCCGCCCGGCGCCGAACACCTTGGCGAGCTGCACGGCGAGGCTGCCCACGCCGCCCGCGCCGGAGTGCACGACCACGCTCTCCCCCTCCCTGAGCCCGGCGGACGAGCGCAGCAGGTGCCAGGCGGTGAGCCCCTGCACCAGCAGCGCCAGCGCCTCGCCCGGCCCCAGCGCGCCGGGCACGACCACGAGGTCGCCCTCGTCCAGCACGGCCCTGGAGGCGTATCCGTTGGCGGTGAACCCCATCACCCGCCGCCCCGCCGGGTCGCGCCCGATGACCTCGTTGCCCGGGATGTGCGGCAGGGCGTCGGGGGCCGAGTAGTGGCCGGAGACCTGGCGTACGTCGGCGAAGTTCATCCCCGCGGCCTCGACGTCGATCATCACCTGGCCCGGCCCCACGACCGGGTCGGGCACCTCGACCTCTTCGAGCACCTCGGGCCCGCCGAAACGGGCAAACTGGATGGCACGCATGAATCCCCCCATCAGCGCGATCCCGCACCCAGCGTAACCTCAGCCCTTCTCCGGCCCCTTCACAGGTGCTCCCGCAGGAAGCCGGCGGTCGCGTCGACGGCCTGCGACACGTACGGCTCGCGGTCGTAGAGGTCGACGTGCTGCTTGGCGTCCACCCAGACGAGCTTCTTCGGCTGGTCGAGCCGCTTGAACACCTCCTCGGCCCCCTCGGGCGAGCAGAACCTGTCGACCACCCCGTGCACGATCAGCGCGGGCTTGGGCGACAGGAAGTCGGCGCCCATCATGTTGTCCACCGTGACCAGCTCGCGCACGCTGGCCCGCGTCACCTCGTTCCGCCAGTACGCCGACGCGCCGCGCTCGCTCCCGTAGTAGGCGTACGGCTCGTCGCCCGGCATCGCGGCCTCGCCGCTCTCGGCCACGGCGGGCACGTACGCGACCGGCCCGCCCAGGTCCTGCCGCTCCAGCACGCCGGCGAACCCGGCCAGCACCGCCTGGTAGTCCATCCCCGACCGCATCGCGTACGGGTTGTTGTACGCCCCGGCGATTCCCACAAATATCCGGACCCGAGGCTCAAAAGCAGCAAATTTCAGGGCATATCCTGCCCCTAGGCAGATCCCGACCGCCCCGATCCTGTCCCCGTCGACCTCCGGCCGCGACCGCAGCAGCGACACCGCCGCCCGCAGGTCGTGCAGCTTGCCCTGCGGATCCTCCTGCCCGCGCGGCTCGCCGCCGGACTCGCCCCAGTTGCGGTGGTCGAAGGCCAGGGTCACGTACCCGCGCTCGGCCAGCCGGGCCGCGTACAGGCCGGTGACCTGGTCGCGCACCCCGGTGAACGGCCCGGTGAGCACCAGCCCGGGAAAGGGCCCGTCACCCTCGGGGACCCGCAGGTCACCGACCAGAACGACACCGTCGACACCGAATTCAACCCTCATGCACACAAGTGTGCGCCAGGCCCGCGCGAAGCGGGCCCGGCGCCCCTCGCGGGATCAGGAGTCGAACCCGAGGCCCATCTTGTCGAGCGTGCGCAGCCACAGGTTGCGCCTGCCCTCATGCTGGTCGGCCTGCGCGATCGACCACCGGGTGAACTGGATCACCCCCGACCGGACCGGCTCTGGCGGGAACGGGATCGGCTTCTCCTTGACCATCCGCAGCTCGGTGCGCTCGGTGGGCTCGCCGGACAGCAGGTCCAGCATCACGTTCGCGCCGAACCTGGTCGCGCCGACGCCCATGCCCGTGTAGCCGACGGCGTAGGACAGCCGGCCGCCGTGCGCGGTGCCGTAGAAGGCGCTGAACCGGCTGCAGGTGTCGATCACGCCGCCCCACCTGTGCGTGAACCGCAGGTCGGACAGCTGGGGGAAGGTGTCGTAGAAGTGCTCCGCGAGCTTGACGAAGGTCTCGTCGCGCTGCTCGTACTCCGGCTTGACGAGGCCGCCGTTGTAGTAGACGGCGTCGTAGCCGCCCCACAGGATGCGGTTGTCGTCGGTGAGCCGGTAGTAGTGGAACTGGTTTCCGGCGTCGCCGACGCCCTGCCGGTTGTGCCAGCCCACCTCGGCGAGCTGGTCGCCGCTCAGCGGCTCGGTCATCAGGGCGTAGTCGTACACCGGGACGACGAAGTGCTTGAGCCTGCGCAGCAGGGGCGGGAACACCCCTGTGCCGAGCGCCACCTTCCGGCCCGTGACCGAGCCGTACGGGGTGCGCAGCGTGATCGAGGCGCCGTCGTCGCGCAGCGAGCGCACCGGACTGCGCTCGAAGACCCGTACGCCGAGCCGCAGGCACGCCTCCCGCAACCCCCAGGCCAGCCGCGCCGGGTCGAGCATGGCGCAGCCGCTGCGTTCCCAGAGGCCGCCCAGGTAGGTCGGCGAGTTGACCTCGGCCCGCACCTGCCGCTCGTCCAGCGGCACGTAGTCGAGCCCCAGCTCGGAGATCAGGTCCAGATGTTCGCTCAGCGAGTCGAGCTGCCACGGCTCGGTGGCCACGTGCAGCTCGCCGGTGCGCTCGAAGGAGCAGTCGATGCCGTGGCGCTCCAGCGTGCGCTCGATCTCGTCGAGGTTGTCCACGCCCATGCGTTCGAGCCGGCCGACGTCCTCCGGCCAGCGTTCCAGGCCGTTGGCCAGGCCATGGGTGAGGGTCGCCATGCAGAACCCGCCGTTGCGGCCGGTGGCCGCCCAGCCGATCCTGCGCCCTTCGAGCAGGACCACGTCCAGTGAAGGGTCTCGTTCCTTGGCCATCAGGGCCGTCCACAGCCCCGAGAAGCCGCCGCCGACGACGACCAGGTCGGCGTCGGTGTTTCCGATGAGCCGCGCGCGCGGCTCGGGTCTGGCCGGGCTGTCCAGCCAGTACGGCTTGCGCTCCGCGTCAGCCAGCGCCTTCAGCGGATCCACAAATCCCACTTCCCTACGAAAGTCTTAGATGTTCTTTGATGATTGCGGGATCCAAAAGGGTGATGTGATCACGCGCGGGTTCCCCCCGCCGAAATCCGATCTCGCCTCCCTGTTCTTGGTCGGAATACACCAATCCCCCCGCACGGTCGCGGGGGGAAAGCCTGGTCGATCAGATCCTAGGCGCGGCGTCTGGCGGCCACCGCGTTGGCTATCGCGATCAGTACGCCGATGCCGAAGATCAGCGTACCCATGACGTTGACCTGCGGTGGGATGCCGGTCTTCACCGCGCCGACGATCCACAGCGGGAAGGTGACGGTCGAGCCGTTGACGAAGCTCGTCACCACGTAGTCGTCGATCGACAGCGCGAAGGAGAGCATCGCGCCCGCCAGCACGCCGGGCAGGATCGCGGGCAGGGTGACCTGCCTGAAGGTGCCCCACGCGGTCGCGCCGAGGTCCTTGGCGGCCTCCTCCAGCGACGGGTCGAGCGTGATGATCCGCGCCCGCACCGTGACCACGACGAAGGAGAGCGAGAACAGCACGTGCGCGATGATGATCGTGTTGGCGTCGCGCGGCACGTTCCCCGAGACGAACAACGACAGCAGCGAGGCGCCCATGACCAGCTCCGGCGTGGAGATGGCGGCGAAGACCAGGAAGTTCGTCGCGCCGAGTCCGCGGAAGCGGTGGCGTCCGACGGCGAGGCCCAGCATGGTGCCGATGACGACCGTGATCGCCGTGCTGACCAGCGCGATCACGATCGAGTTGCGCAGCGCGGTGGTCAGGTCGGAGATCTCGAAGAGCTCGCCGTACCACTTGAGCGTGAAGCCCTGCCAGCTCGTGTTCGACTTGCTCTTCTTGTCGTTGAAGCCGAACAGGATCATGACGGCGATCGGCGACGACAGCCACAGGATGATCAGCCACGTGTAGACGTGCAGCAGCCGGTCGCCGAGCCGTCCCCTTACGCCCCTCATCGGGCCGCCGCCTCAAGGACGTTCTCGGTGCCGAGCGCGCGGGCGTAGATGAAGATGCCCACCAGCAGGACCCCCATCAGCGTGAACGACAGCGCCGAGGCGGCCGGGTAGTTGAGGTTGGTCAGGTACTCGGTCTGGATGATGTTGCCGATCATGGTGTTGGACGTGCCGCCGAGGATCTGCGCGTTGACCGGGTCGGCCGTCGCCGGCACGAACGTCATCAGCACCCCGGCGAAGACGCCCGGCAGCGACAGCGGCAGCACCACCCGGCGGAAGGCTCCGGCGCGGGTGGCGTACAGGTCCTGGGCCGCCTCCACCACCCGCGGATCGACGCGCTCCAGGGCCACGTAGATCGGCAGGATCATGAACGGCAGGAAGTTGTACGTCAGCCCGCCCACCACGGCCACGGTCGTCGCCAGCACGTGGAAGCCCTCGGGCAGCACCCCCCACCCCTTCAGCGTCCCGAACAGGATGCCGTTGTCGGAGAGCAGGAAGTTCCACGAGATCGTCCGCAGCACGAACGACACGAAGAACGGCAGCAGCAGCAGGAACAGGTACATCGACTTGCGCCTGCCGCCCTTGAAGGCGATCCAGTACGCCACCGGGTACCCGATCACCAGCATGGCCACGGTGGCGAGCCCGCCGTACAGCAGCGAGCGCAGCAACTGCGTGCTGTACCTGCCGATGGCGTCGCTGTAGTTGGAGAAGCTGAACGTCATCGCGAAGCCGTCGATGGCGTTGCCCGTCTGCAGCGAGACCGAGGCCATCGCCACCATGGGCACGACCAGGAAGGTCGCCAGCCACAGCCAGCTCGGCAGCGCGAGCAGGTAGGGGGTGAGCCGTTTCATCCCTACGCCTGGGTGATGGACTGGAAGATGGGGTTGAACACCTGCTCCTGCTGGGTGGTGAGCTTGGTGTAGCTGCGGAGCTTGGCGTAGTCGGCCGCCGAGGGGAACATCAGCGGGCTGTCCACCATCTGCTCCAGGGCCTTCTTGTCCTCGCCCTTGGCCGCCGTGGCCTTCTCGCGCAGCAGGTCCTGCACGGCCGGGATCGGGGTCACGTACTGGATGAACTCGTCCAGCTCGGCGGCCACGGCGGGCTGGTACAGGTAGTCCATGAGCATGAGCGCGTCCACGGGGTTGGCCGCGCCCTTGGGGATGAGCATGTTGTCGGTCCAGATCGTGCCGCCCTCCTCGGGCACCACGAACTTGACCGGCTCGCCCGCGAGCTGCCGCTGGAAGATGTCGCCCGACCAGGCCATGGTCAGCCAGACGTCGCCCTTGGAGACCGCGTCAATGTAGCTCTGGTCGTAATATTTCCGGACGATTCCGGCGTCGCGCTGCTCCTTGAGCTTCTCGCCGGCCTTCTTCCAGTCGGCCTCGGTCGACTTCTCCGGGTCGATGCCGAGCGCGAACATCCCGAAGTTGCCGATCTCCTGCGCGTCGGCCATCATCCCGACCCGCCCCTTGTACTTGGGGTCGAACAGCGACTGGATGCTGGTGATGTCGTCCTTGACGTACTTGGTGTTGTACGCGATCCCGGTCACGCCCGACGTGTAGGGCATCGTGTACTGGTTGCCCGGGTCGTAGGCCCGTTCCTTGTACTTGTCACCGGCGTTGGCCAGGAAGTTCGGCATCTGGTTGTGGTCGAGCGGCACGATGTAGCCCAGCTCGATCATGTGCTGGAGCTGCACGCCGTTGGTCATCACGACGATGTCGTAGCCGAGCGGCTGACCGGCGCGGAGCACGGGGTCGGCCTTGCCGAAGAACTCCGCGTTCTCCTGGATGACCTCCTTGTACTCCACGGAGATCCCGGTGGCCTCGGTGAACTTCTTCAGCGGGGCCTGGTCCTCCGGCATGTACTCGGGCCAGTTGGCGAAGACGAGCTTGCCGTGCTTGGTCTGCTTGGACCAGTAGTCCTTGACGGCGTCGGCCTTCGGCGGGGCGGCCTTCTTGCCCTCCACGCCGCAGGCGGCGAGCGCCAGCCCGGCGGCGGACAGGCCGGTGACGCGGAAGAAGTCGCGGCGGGTGCGGGGCTGGGTCATGCCCCTCAGGAGGGCGGGGGTGATGTGGCGGGGGTTCATGGGGTGCTATCAACTTCCAATCACATAAGAGTGCTGCGCCTCCCACGACAGCCAGACGGAGTCGCCCCGCTCCGCCGTCGCCGTCGCGTCGTGCGCGTTCTGCTCGAACACGGTGACCTCGGCCCCGTCGGCGAGCTTCACCGCGTAGCTGTTGGAGGTGCCCAGGTAGACCATCTCGGCGACGGTCCCAGGGACTCCGCTCACGTCCGGCCCCGGCTGCTCGGAGCAGATGGTGATCTTCTCCGGCCGTACGGTCACCGTCACGTCGCCCTCGTGCCCCGGCACGAGCACCCGCCCGCCGCCGATCGCGAGCACCCCGTCGGTCACCGTTCCCGCGAGCAGGTTGGAGGTGCCGATGAAGCCGGCCACGAACGCGGTCGCCGGCCGCTCGTAGATCTCGCGCGGGCTCGCGAGCTGCTCGACCAGGCCGTCGTTCATGACGGCGATCCTGTCGCTCATGGTCAGCGCCTCGTTCTGGTCGTGCGTCACGTACACGAACGTGATGCCGACCTCGCGCTGGATGCGCTTGAGCTCGATCTGCATGGCCTGGCGCAGCTTGAGGTCGAGCGCGCCGAGCGGCTCGTCGAGCAGGAGCGCGCGCGGCCGGTTGACCAGCGCGCGGGCCAGCGCGACGCGCTGCTGCTGCCCGCCGGACATCTCGCGCGGCCGGCGCTTCTCGCGGCCCGTGAGGTCGACGATCTCCAGCATCTCGCCGACGCGCCGCCTGATCTCCTCCTGCGGCGTCTTCTTCTGCTTCAGCCCGAACGCCACGTTGTCCCACACGCTCATGTGCGGGAACAGCGCGTAGGACTGGAAGACCATGTTGACGTCACGCCTGTTCGGGGGGACGTTCGTGACGTCCTTGCCGTGCAGCCTCACCAGCCCTTTCGTGGGCTCCTCGAAGCCGGCGATCATCCTCATGGTCGTGGTCTTGCCGCAGCCGGACGGGCCGAGGAGGGAGAAGAACTCCCCCTCGGCGATGTCCAGCGACACACCCTTGACCGCCTGGACGACCTCGCCGTGCGAGAGGTACTCCTTGACGACGTCCTCAAGCTGAATCGCGGATAGCTCGGTCATGTCCAGGGTTCGTCCTTATTCTCCGATGTAGTGCATGACGTGCTTGACCCTGGTGTAGTCGTGCAGACCGAACACCGACAGGTCCTTGCCGTACCCGGAGTGCTTGAAGCCGCCGTGCGGCATCTCCGAGACGAACGGGATGTGCGTGTTGACCCAGACCACGCCGAAGTCGAGGCGGTTCGACATGCGCATGGCGCGGCCGTGGTCGGTGGTCCACACCGAGGCGGACAGGCCGTAGCGGACGTCGTTGGCCTTGGCCAGCGCGTCGGCCTCGTCGGTGAACGTCTGGACGGTGATGACCGGGCCGAAGACCTCGTTCTGCACCATCTCGTCGTCCTGCCTGAGGCCGTCGACGACGGTCGGGGCGAAGAAGTAGCCCTTGTCGCCGACGCGGTGACCGCCGGTGAGCACCTTGGCGTGGCCGGGGACCCGGTCCATGAAGCCCTGGACCCTGGCGAGCTGGTTCTCGTTGTTCAGCGGGCCGTAGAGCGCTTCCTCGTTGCCGAGGTCGCCGGTCACGGTCGCCGCGGCGGCCTCGGCGAGCGCGGCCACGAACTCGTCGTGCGCGCTCTCCTGGACGAGCACGCGGCAGGCCGCGGTGCAGTCCTGGCCGGCGTTGTAGAGACCGGCGGTGGCGATGTCGGAGGCGGCCTTGGCGAGGTCCTTGACGTCGTCGAAGACCACGACCGGGGCCTTGCCGCCGAGCTCCAGGTGCACCCGCTTGAGGTCGTCGGCGGCGCTCTTGGCGACCGCCATGCCCGCGCCGACCGAGCCGGTGATCGCCACCATGGCGGCGGTCGGGTGGCCGACGACGAGCGCGCCGGTCTCCCGGTCGCCGGTGACGACGTTGAACACGCCCGCGGGCAGCACCGAGCCGATGATCTCGGCGAGCTTGAGCGTGGAGGCCGGCGTGGTGTCGGACGGCTTGAGCACGATCGTGTTGCCGGCGGCGAGCGCCGGGGCGATCTTCCAGACCGCCATCATCATCGGGTAGTTCCAGGGCGTGACCTGGCCGACGACGCCGATGGGCTCGTGCCTGATGACGCTGGTGTGCTCGGCGAGGAACTCACCGGCCGTCGGGCCCTCCAGCGTGCGCGCGGCGCCCGCGAAGAACCGGAAGTGGTCGGCCGCGACCGGGGTCTCGTCCTCGGCCATGCGGGCGCGCGGTTTGCCGGTGTTACGGCACTCGGCGTCGTTGATCTCGCCGGCCCGCCCGTCGATCGCGTCGGCGACCTTGAGCAGCAGGTTCGCCCGCTCACCCGGGGTGGTCCGACCCCACGACTCGAACGCGGCAGCCGCGGCGGCGTACGCTGCATCGACGTCCTCGACACCGGAGACGGGGGCCTGAACGTAGGCCTCACCCGTGCAAGGGTCGATGATGTCGGAGAACCGGCCGCTCTTGGCGTCCACGAACTCACCGTTGATGAAGTTCTGCAGACGGGTGGTCAAAGCATGACCTCCTCGTGAGGTGGCTGAGATGCCGCGACTCTTACAGAGCAGATGCATCTGGACAAGGGATTTCGTGGTGAAGATATCAAATTGCTACGAATTCGCTTGACAGACTGCCCAGAACTGACAACATGTCGCACCAGGACGGCAATCCAGCGGGAACGCCCCCGCAACGCCGGACCGCTAGGAGGATTCCTCTCAGATGACGACGCCGCCCCGCGTACGACGAACCAACGCCAGTTCCGGGCCCGTCGTGCTCGACGATCTCTCCAAGCAGATCATCGAGCAGCTCCAGTCCGACGGGCGCATGCCGTACGCGGCGATCGGGAAGGCCGTCGGGCTCTCGGAGGCCGCGGTGCGCCAGCGCGTCCA
>JABFVJ010000479.1 GCA_013362835.1 Nonomuraea sp.
CGCCCCGCGCCGACGCGGCGCCCACCGTGCGCTGGAGCCACTGGGCCATGGCGCGCACCCTGCGCCGGCTCGACCCGCCGTCCGCCGCCGCAGCGGCCGACGGCACGGAACCCGCTGCCGAATGGCTCGACGACGCGAGCTGGCAGGTCCTGACCCATCAACTGGCGGTGCTGGCCCCCCTCGCCCTGCCCGGCGAGGACAGCGCCGTGGCCCGCGCGGCCCAGGGGCGTCCCGTGGACGTCGCCCGGGGCTTCGTACGGGCGGTGCGCCGCAGGGACTGGCGGCAGGCCGCCGGCGCCGGCCGCTGGCTCACCCTGCTGCACGGCGTCCCCGGCACCCTGGGACTCGAAGCGGGCCTGGACTTCGTGGAGCTGATGGGCGGCCACGACCCGCTCGTCGAACTCCAGGTGCGGGCGGCGCACCGGCTGCGCACCGGAGCGCCGGTGTGACGACGACACAGGCCGCACAGATCCGTCAGGTGGCGCAAGCCGCACTGGCCTGGGCGTCCACGCACCGCGCGGACTTCGCCCTCGGCGAGGACGCGCTGGCCGCCGACGGCCAGGTCAACGGCAGCTGGAAGCCGCTCGGCGAACTGGCCCAGGTCTGCGCGAGCGTCACCCGGCGCACGCCCTGCGCCGACCCCCTGCACACCTGCGCCACCGACCTGCTGGCCTTCGCCTGGCGGCAGACCGGCGACGGCGAGCTGTTCCTCCTGCTGCAACGGCTGGAACCCTTCGCCACCTACCCGCTGGAGGTCTACGCCGCCCTGGCCGCGGCCGGATTCCGGCACCCCGCCTACGAAGCCGCCACCGCCACGGTCGCCCGCACCCGCGGCTGGCAGCTCACCGAGCAGGAACCGACCCGACGCCTGGGCGTCCTCAAGGCCGAGGAACGGGGCGGCATCCACCGGGACGGGCCCGGGGAGCAGGTGCTGCGTCGCACCTGGCTGGGCGGCCTGCCGGAACCCTGGACCTTCGAGCGGTCCGCCGGGTACGCGCTCACCCACGTCGTCTTCCACCTCACCGACTGGGGGCGCGCGCCCGGGGGAGTCCCCGCCGACCTGACCGCCTACCTCGCCGACTGGCTGCCCGCCTGGCTCGACACCTGCCTGGACGCCCGGATGTGGGACCTGTCCTGCGAACTGCTCGCCGTGGCCGCGAGCGTGCCCGGCCTGCCGGACGACGCCGTACCCGGCGACGCCTGGGAGCGGATCACGACGGCACAGGACGCGACCGGCGCACTCCCCGAGGAAGGTGAAGCGGGAGACCCGGACCGGTACTTCGCGCACCACTACCACTCCACCCTCATGGCGGCCTTCGCGGCGGCACTCACCGTCGGACAAGGAGCACCGGTATGACCGACACCCGCCTGATCCACACCGTCGGAGTGGGCGCCATCGAATGGCTGTGGGCCCACCGGGACGGATTCCGCCTGGAGCCGGACGTCGACCCCGAGATCGGCTTCCTGGAGCGCTTCAAGCCGGTCGGTGAACTGGCCCTGATCTGCAAGGTGCTGTTCCGCGAGGGAGTGGCCGGCTCACGCCAGGCCCAACTCGCACGCCAACTGCTCGACCACGCCTGGCGCGAGACCCTCGACGGCGGCGCCATGCTGGTCCGCGGGCAGCGCACGGAACCCATCTCGCCCATCCCGTTCGAGGTGTACCTCCCCTTCAGGGAACTGGGCTACAGCCAGCCCGACGTCGAGCGGGCCGCCGTGCTGAACCACCGGCTGGACAGCTGGATCGCCTTCGAGACGACCCCCACCCGCCGCCTCGGCCTCTCCGCCTTCCAGCGCCGCTACGGCCTCACGCCCCGCCCGCCCGAGGCCGACCTCGTGGGCGCGACCTGGCTGGCCCGCACCCCGGAACCCTGGACCGTCGAGGGCCACATCGCCTACGACGTCACCCACACCGTCTTCCACCTCACCGACTGGGGCGAGAACCCGGACGGCCTGCCGCCGGACATCGCCGACTACCTCGCCACCTGGCTGCCCGTCTGGATCGACGACTGGCTGGACCTGGAACGCTGGGACCTGCTCGGCGAACTCCTCGTGGTCGACGCCTGCCTGCCCCGCCCCACCCTGGACGAACGCGCCTGGCAGGCCTTCGCCGCCGCACAGCAGCCCGACGGAGCGATGCCGGCGATCCGCACGATGCCCGAGGGCAC
>JABFVJ010000088.1 GCA_013362835.1 Nonomuraea sp.
CGGCGGCGACGGCCTGTGCTCGGTGGCGGAGTCCCTGGCCGCCCTGTACGTCGCCGAGGCCGCCGACCTGTCGCTGCGCGAGCGCCGCCCCGTCCAGGTGGCCGAGGTGACCCTTGCCTGACGTCCGCCGGCGACGTCGCGGCGGCCGTGGACACGGCGGTCTCGCTGCTGGAGACCGCCTGAGCCTCACGCCTTCGCCGCCGCCTTCCTGGGCGAGAAGCCCGGCGCCAGCGCGATGATCACGCCGGCCAGCAGCAGCGGCGCGACGAACGCCACCCGCCAGTCGGTGGCGTCGGCGATGCCGCCGATCAGCGCGGCGCCGACGATGAAGCCCACGTAGTTGAAGAGGTTGACCCGGGCGATGGCCACCCCGGTGCCCGCCGGGTCCAGCTTGCCCGCCGCCGAGAACGACTGCGGCGCGACCACCGACAGCCCCAGCCCGGTCAGCCCGAACGCGACGATGGCGAGCGGCTGGTTCGGGGCCAGCACGACGCCGAGGAAGCCGAGCGTGGCGAGCGCGCCGCCGATCCTGACGATGGTGGCGGGGCCGTAGCGGCGCACGGCGACGTCGCCGCCGAGCCGTACGAGGAGGGTGGCGCCCTGGTAGACGCTGTAGGCCAGCTTGGCCACGCTCTCCTGGGCGAGCAGGATCTTGCCCATGAAGACGGTGGCGAAGTTGGACACCGCCGCGTCGCCGATGTACAGGAAGCCCATGGCCAGGCAGAGCGGGATGATCGGCCGCCAGGGGAACTTGCCGGTGGCGGCCGTGACCGCGTTCTCGACCTTCTCCTCGGCGATCGTGCAGAGCTTCGGGCCCGCGTAGAGCGAGCCGGCCACCGCGAAGATCATGGGGATCGCCATCGTGACCGCCAGCGAGACCCGGCCGGCCGTGAAGACCGCCCACAGGGCGCCGGCCAGGCTGAAGACGCTCCACACGGAGTGGAAGCCGTTCAGCACGGCGGTGCCGTAACGGCGTTCGACGGCGACGCCCTGCATGTTCATGCCGGCGTCCACCGCGCCGACCGCCAGGCCGAACAGCAGCAGCGCGGGTACGGCGAGCGGCACCGACGGCGCGAGCCCGGTGAGCACCACGGCGAGCGCGACCGCGGGCTGGGAGACGCGGAGGAGCAGCTTGCTGCCGTACCGGGCGGCGAACGTGCCGGCGCCGACGCTGCCCACCCCGGCGAAGACGGGGACGATCAGCAACAGGAGCGTGAGCGCCCCGTCGCTGAGCTCCAGCTTGCTCTGGAGGCTGGCCACCTGGACGAGCAGGGTGGCGAACGAGAGCCCCTGCACGCCGTAGACGACGAACGTGGCAGTACGGGCCTGGCGATCACGCGGGGACGGCACGGCGGCCTCCTGACCGGGGGGAAATCAAACGTGAGGCGGGGTCAGGTTAGCGGCTGGTCAGGGCCCCACGCCAGCAGCAGATAGGGTGCCGGGGTGAAACGGGGTTACGCGACCGGAGAGGCCCGCAAGGAGCGCATCCTGGCCGCCGCGCTCCTGGAGTTCGCCGAGAACGGCTACCGCGGCGCCTCGCTGGCCCGCATCGCCGAGCGGGTCGAGCTCTCCCAGGCCGGCCTGCTCCACCACTTCAGGAGCAAAGACCTGCTGCTCGTCGCGGTCCTCGACTACCGCGACGAGCTCGACAAGCGCAGGTTCGGCCCCGACAGGGAGAGCGGCGTCGACGCGCTGCGCACCCTCGCCGACGTGGTCGACTACAACGCCCGGGTGCCCGGTCTCGTCCAGCTCTTCTCCGTGATCAGCGGCGAGGTCGTGACCCCCGGCCACCCAGGACACGCGTGGGCCAGGCGGCGCTACCGGCGGCTGCGCGCCGACGTGGCGGCCGCGCTGCGCAGGGGCGTCGAGCGCGGCGAGTTCCGCGAAGGGCTCGACGCCGAGGCCCACGCCGACCGCCTCATCGCCATGATGGACGGCCTGCAGACCCAATGGCTGATCGACCCCGACCGGGTGGACATGGCGGCGATCTTCCGAGGCTACGTGGACGACCTCATCACCGCTCTACGGCCTGCCTGACCGCCCTCACGGGCTCGGCGGCGGCCAGCCGCCCCGCGGCCGCCCACACGCCGAGCGCGAGCAGCGCGGCCACCTCGGTGACGGCCAGACCCCGTTCGACCAGGCCGAGCGGCATGACCCGGTACCACGGCAGCCCGTGGCCCGAGCCGATCAGCACCGCCGTCCCGATGGCGGCGACCCATAACACCGAGCACACCCCGAACCCGAACGCCACCACCGACGCCCGGTGCCGTTCCCGGTGCCGCCACGGCCGGGCGATGATCACGGCGGCGAGCGGCAGGCTGAGGAAGGCCACGAGGCTGCCGATCCGGTGGATGCTGCCGCTCGTGCTGGGCCCGACCGACCAGTCGTGCTTGTGGAACGAGGCCGTCATGAGCAGGCCCACGCTCCAGGCCATGAGCGCGACCGTGCCGACGACCCCGGCGAGGCGCCTGCGGACCAGCGACACCCCGATCGCCGCCGACCCGGCCGCGAGCAGCCCCACGGCGGCCCCGAAGATCCAGCCGTCGGGGCCGAGGCCGTGCTCGCTGATCGTGCGCCTGAGCGGATTCATCTCGTCGAAGCTCGTCAGCTCCAGGCCCACGATCACGGCGATGCCGGTGATCGCGGCGCCGAGTCCCCATCGCGCCGGTTGATGCACGCCCACCTCCCTTTGAGTGGATCAACGGCGAGAAGTGGCGAAGGATTCCGGCCGCCGCCCCGGCACGCCGACGCGCACGGGGAACTCGCCGAGAGGATCCGCGCGCTGCCCGCGCGAATCCGCCAGTTGGGCCCCTCTTGGACAAGCACATACCCGGGTCGCCGGATATCGTCAGAAGTGTGAACGAACGCGCGGGATCGTGGTTGCCGAAGCTGCAGGAAGTCGGAGAGCGGCTGGCCGAGGAGTTCGTCTCGGCGCGCCGGCCGCCGTCCGCGCCCGACGTGCCGCAGCCGCACGAGCTGCGCGCCTCCGACGCCGACCGCGAACGCATCGCGCAGGTGCTCCTGGACGCCCACGCCGACGGCCGCCTCGACCTCGTCGAGCAGGAGGAACGGCTCGGCGTCGTCTACTCCGCGCGTACGCTCGGCGAGCTCGCCGGGGTCACCGCCGATCTGCTCCCGGCCGAGGAGCAGCCGCTCAACCTCGACGGGCGGCCGGTGTCGGCCATCTTCAAGAAGGAGCAGCGCGGCGGGCGCTGGGTGGTGCCCGCCGAGCTGGCGGTGACCGCCATGTTCGGCACGACCAAGCTGGACTTCCGCGACGCCATCCTGCAGAACAGCCGGATCGTCATCACCGCCACCCTGGTCTTCGGCGGCCTGGAGATCCACGTGCCGGAGGGCCTGGAGGTGATCAGGGTCGCCAAGGACAAGACGGTCCGCCTGACCAAGCAGCCGACCGAGCCAGGCGGTCCCGTGGTCGAGGTGCGCACCACGAACTTCGCGGGCGAGGTCAAGGTCAAGGAACCGCCGAAGCGCAAGCGCCGCCGCTGACCCCGCCCCTTATCCGGCGGTGTCGAAGTTGATCGCGCTGTACGCGCGCAGCTTCCAGAGCTGGTGCTCGCTCTCGATCTTCCGGATCGTCCCCGACCGCCCGCGCATCACCAGCGAGCTGGTCACCGCCGCCCCGGCCCTGAACCGTACGCCCTGCATGAGCTCGCCCTGCGTGATGCCGGTCGCGGCGAAGAACACGTCGTCGGACCTGACCAGGTCGTTCGTGGTGAGCACCTGGCTGAGGTCGTGGCCCGCGTCGATCGCCTTGCCGCGCTCGGCGTCGTCGCGCGGCCAGAGCCGGCCCTGGATCACGCCGCCCAGGCACTTGAGCGCGCAGGCGGCCACGATGCCCTCAGGGGTGCCGCCGATGCCCAGCATCAGGTCGATGCCGGTGCCCGCGCGGGCCGCCATGATCGCGCCGGCCACGTCGCCGTCGACGATGAACTTGATGCGCGCGCCCGTCTCCCTGATCTCCTTGACCAGCTCCTCGTGCCGGGGCCGGTCCAGCACGACCACCGTGACGTCGGACGCCGAGCAGTGCTTGGCCCTGGCCACCGCGTTGATGTTGTCGGCCACGGGAGCCTCGATGTCCACCACGTCGGCCGCCTCGGGGCCGGTCACCAGCTTCTCCATGTAGAACACGGCGGACGGGTCGTACATCGAGCCGCGCTCGCTCACCGCGATCACCGAGACCGCGTCCGGCATGCCGAGCGCCGTCAGCCGGGTGCCGTCGATCGGGTCGACCGCCACGTCACAGTCGGGGCCGCTGCCGTCGCCGACGCGCTCGCCGTTGTACAACATCGGGGCGTGGTCCTTCTCGCCCTCCCCGATGACCACGACGCCGTTCATCGAGACCGTGTTGATCAGCTGGCGCATGGCGTTCACCGCCGCGCCGTCGGCGCCGTTCTTGTCACCCCGGCCGACCCAGCGGGCCGCGGCCATCGCGGCCGCCTCCGTCACGCGTACCAGCTCCATCGCCAGGTTGCGGTCGGGGGCGTGCTCGCCCGTCGCGAGGGCTGCGGGTACCGACGTCTGATCGGACATGTTGAGTGGCCTCCTCGTTGAGAACTGTCTCGATCGTAGTTGCCGGTCTATTCCCGGCCAGAGGGGGATAATCTGCCCTGTCCGGCTTACTCCTCTGCCCAGGGCTTACCGCGCGATGGTCAGGGACCGGCCAAAAGGGATATCTATATGGGTGCCCCGCATGACGGAGAACGGATTTTGCGCCATATCCCGTGCGCATCGAAGATCTCGCCTCCACCATGGTCTAGGCGCCCCGCCGTGGAGGAGATCGAATGAGCGAAGTGCAGCACGCGGTGACCCAGCCCCGCACGTCCGAGCGCGGTGCCGCGACGCGGAGCTCGCTGCTGGCCGCCGCGAGGGAGGTCTTCGTCTCCAAGGGGTTCGCCGAGGCGGGCGTGACGGACGTCGTGTCCAGGGCGGAGGCCAGCGTGGGCAGCCTCTACCACCACTTCTCCGGCAAGGCCGACCTCTACCTCACGCTGTTCGAGGAGTGGCAGGCCCGGCAGGCGCAGCGCACCAAGCAGGCCGCCCGTACGGCCCGCGCCGCCGGCGACGGTGACCCGATGCGCGTGTTCATCGACGCGGCCCGCGCCTACCTCGAAGGCTGCCTGGAGGAGCGCGAGCTCGCCGCCCTGTTCCTGCGCGGCGACGGCCCGCCCGGGTTCGAGGTGGTCATGCGCGACCGGCTGCGCACCTGGGCCCAGCGCAACGCGGCCCTGTTCGAGGACGAACCCGCGCTCGTCGTCGTGGTCACCGGCGCCCTGGCCGCGGCCGTCTCGGAGATCGTCCTCTCCGGCGACCGCGCGATGGTCGACGAGGTGCTGGCGATCATCGGCCAGATCAGGCCCGCCGCTTCGGCGACCGCGCGCGCCAGCGGGTAACCTCGCCAAGTGTGCGACGGTTCACCCAAGGTTTCTACGGCTACGCGGTAGCCCTGTTCATCTGTCTCGCGGGCGTGGGCGTCTTCATGGTCGTCTCCCCGCAGAGCCGTGAGGAGCACATTCCGCGGCTCGAATACTCGATCACCGTCGCCAACTTCGGCCACAAGGTGCCCTACCAGGTGTGGTCCCCGCAGAAGGACCCCGCAGGCTGGGTGCCCAACAGCAACAGGATCGCCCAGGGCGAGAGCGGCGCGCGGGTCCTCTACCTCGGCTACGCCACGGCCAAACGCGAGCACGTGATGTTCGTGCAGAGCGACGAGAAGCCGGCCGCCGAGTTCGCCAACCGCATGACCGGCATCGCCAAGCCGGCCGGCACGCAGCAGGTCGGCGGGGTGACGTGGGAGAAGCGCTTCCGCGAGGACAAGAAGCAGCGCTCGCTCGTCCGCGTCCTGCCCGACGTCACCCTCGTGGTCACCGGCACGGCCGACTGGCCGGAGCTCACCGAGCTCGCCGGGCTCCTCCAGCAGCGCCCCAAGGGGTGAGGCTCCTCTAGGGTGGTGGCCGTGGCAGACGACAAGACACCCTCGTACGAGCAGGCCCGCGAGGAGCTGACCGAGGTGGTGCGCCGCCTGGAGACGGGCGGGCTCACGCTGGAGCAGTCGATCGAGCTCTGGGAGCGCGGCGAGAAACTGGCGGCCGTCTGCGAGGAGTGGTTGCAGGGGGCCAGGGTCAAGCTCGCCGCCGCCATGGCCCGGCGTTCCGAGCCCGGAAGCGCCGACGACGCGCCCTTCTGAGGCCCGCCCGTCCAGGGGTCAGGGGGCGCGGTGTAGGGCGACCACGGGGATGCGGCGGCTGGTCTTGGCCTCGTACTCGGCGAAGCCCGGCGCCACCGCCACCATGCGGGCGTAGAGCCGGTCGCGCTCCTCGCCCTCGATGAAGTCCGCCTTCACCTCGAACGTCTCCACCCCGATCTCGGCCGTGGCCGTGGGGTTCGCGCGCAGGTTGTGGTACCAGGCGGGGTGGTTGTCGGCGCCCGCGTTGGACGCGATCACCACGTGACGGTCGCCGTCGGCCAGGTACATCACCGGCGTCGTCGTCGGGTTGCCGCTCTTGGCGCCCGTGGTCGTGAGCAGCACCAGCGGCGAGCCTTCGAACATGCCGCCCACGCGCCCCTCGTTGGCGCGGAATTCGTCAATGATCTGCTGGTTGAACGAGTTGGCCATCATCAGCTCCCGAATAATCGGAGGATTCTCCGCTTAGGAGGATAACCGGAGATTTCTCCGTTTACAATCGGTATGCTCCGGGGCATGTGCGCACGTCACCTGCTGCCCGTGCTCGGGCAACCCCAGCCGGAGAGGGCCGACGCCGCGCGCAACCGTCAGAAGATCATCGAAGTGGCCGCCGCCATGATCGCCGAGCGGGGAGCCGACGAGCTCTCGCTCGACGAGGTGGCCAAGGCCGCCTGCGTGGGCGTGGGCACCGTCTACCGGCGCTTCGGCGACCGCGCGGGCCTCATCTTCGCCCTGATCGACGAGCGGGAGCGGCGGTTCCAGTCGGCCTTCCTCGGCGGGCCGCCGCCGCTCGGCCCCGGGGCGCCGGTGCCCGAACGGATCATCGCCTTCCTGCACGCGCTCGTCGACCGCATCGTCGACCAGCAGGATCTGTTCCTGCTGTTGGAGACCGGGCCGGGCAAGACCAGCTACAGCGGGCCGTACAAGGTGCACCACGTGCACCTGGCGAGCCTGGTCGCGCGGGTCAGGCCGCGGGGGCCCGCCGCCTACCTCGCCGACGCGCTGCTCGCGCCGGTCACCGCCCGGCTGATCCGGTTCCAGCGCGAAGAGCGCGGCATGTCCGTGGAGGAGATCAAGGCGGGCCTCGCCGACCTGGCCGGCGCGGTCATGGGCCGGCCGTAGCCGTCATTCCTCCGTACGCACCGAGAGCCGGTCGTCGCTCAGCCTGATCGTCAGGGGCGTGCCCGGCGCGACGTCCTTGGCCAGGCGGACGACCTCGCCCGACGGATGTTGCACGATCGCGTAGCCCCGCTCCAGCGTCGCCGCCGGTGACAGGGCGATCAGGCGGGCCCGCAGGTGGACGAGGTCGTCGGACGCACGGTCGAGCGAGCCGGACAACGACCGCCTCGCCCGCTCGCGCAGCGCGTCGACCTGCTCGGCCCGGCGTTCGAGCTCGCGTACGGGATCGGCCAGCGACGGCCGCGAGCGCACCGACGTCAGCCAGGACATCTCGCGGTCGAGCCAGCCGTTCAGCACCCTGCGCCCACGGTCGCGGAGCTGGCGCACCAGCGTGAGCTGCTCGCCCACGTCCGGCACGACCTTCTTGGCGGCGTCGGTGGGCGTGGAGGCGCGTACGTCGGCCACCAGGTCGAGCAGCGGGCTGTCCTGCTCGTGGCCGATCGCGCTGACCACGGGCGTGCGGCAGGCGGACACGGCCCGGACCAGCGTCTCGTCGGAGAACGGCAGCAGGTCCTCCAGCGAGCCGCCGCCACGGGCGACGACGATCACCTCGACCTCGGGGTCGGCGTCGAGCTTGCGCAGCGCCTCGGTGACCTCCCCGACCGCGTACGGCCCCTGGACGGCCACCTCCTCCACCTTGAACCGCACGGCCGGCCAGCGCCGCCGGGAGTTCTCCAGCACGTCGCGCTCGGCCGCCGAGTCACGCCCGCAGACGAGCCCGATCGTGCCCGGCAGGAACGGCAGCCGCCGCTTCCTGTCGGCGTTGAACAGCCCTTCGGTGGCCAGCAGCCGGCGCAGCCGCTCCAGCCTGGCCAGCAGCTCGCCCACGCCGACCGGCCGGATCTCCATGGCCGTGAAGGCGAACGAGCCCTTGTTGACCCAGAAATCCGGCTTGACGTGCACCACGACCCGCGCGCCGTCGGCGGGACGCGGCTCGGCGGCCTCGTAGACGCCGCGCGGAGCCGTGACCCGGGCCGAGACGTTGGCCACCGGGTCACGCAGGGTCAGGAAGACCGTGCCGCCGCGGGCGCTCAGATCGGTGATCTGGCCCTCGACCCACACCGTGCCGAGTCTGCCGATCCATCCGCCCACCATCTGCAGGACCGTGCGGATCGGCAGGGGAGACTCGGGTGTGGTCTTCGAGGTCATGGCGGAAGACTACGGGCTCGCCGCGACTATTCCCCGGCGGCCAGCTTGGCGAGCCGGTTCTCGAACATGCGTACGACTTCGTCGCGGGCATGGGTGGCGCGCTCGTAGGCCAGGTACTCGCCGATCTGCTCGGCGGACTTGCCGCGCATCCTGGCGCGCAGGGAGGCCACGGTCAGGGCGGAGTAGCCGGGCAGCGGCTCGGCCAGGTCGTCGGGGACGGCCGGGGCCTCGGCCGGCTCGGGGGCGGCCTCCGCGGCGGCCTTGAGCGCGCCTTCCTGGGCGGGGGCGGGCTCCTCCTCCACGACGGCCTTCTTGGCGGCCCTCGGGGCCCGCTTCTTCGCGGGCGCCTTGGCCTTCTCTGCCTTGGGCTCGACCACCGGCTCGACCTCGGCTACGGAAGCCTCGACCACGGAAGCCTCGGCCACAGGGGCCTCGACGACGGGAGCCTCGACCGCGGCCTCCGCCTTCGTCTCGGCCTTCGTCTCGGCCTTCGTGTCGGGCTCGGTCTCGACCTTCGTCTCGACCTTGAGCTCGGCGGGCGCCTCGGTCTTGGTCTCCGCCGGAGCCTCGGTCTTGGTCTCGGCCGGGGCCTTGGTCTCGGTCTTGGTCTCGGTCTTGGTCTCGGTCTTGCCGGCCGGGGCGAAGATGACCGGGTCCGGCTTGGTCTTCGAGGAGCCGTTCGGCTCGGCGGCCTCGGGACGCGGCGCGAAGATGACCGGCTCCTTGCGCGCCGGCTTCTCCTCGTCGGCCGGAGCCGCGGCCACCTGCTCGGCGGCGGAGGGACGGGACTCGTTCTCCTCCTCCTCGCGCTCCTCCTTGCCGCCCGCCAGGCCCTTGATGGAGTTCTTCATCCGGTCCACCACCAGCAGCGCCTGCCCTG
>JABFVJ010000299.1 GCA_013362835.1 Nonomuraea sp.
CTCACCTACGGCGAGCGGAGCACGGCCGATCTGCTGCGGCATCCCGTCGTACGTGCCGGGGGGCGGCTGCCGTACCTGGCCGACGAGTGCGGCAGCGGCGGCGGGCCGGACAGCGCGCTGCCGGCCGTCCTGCTCAGCCCTGGACGTACGGCCGGGACGAGCTGGGCCGGGATCCGCGCCGCGCTTCCCCCCGGCATCCGGGTCCGTGAGCTGGGACGGCGTCGCGGAACGGCGGCCGGCAGGCTCGCGGCCCTCCTCGGCCCCGAACCGCGGGCCCTGCTCGTCCGGCCGGACGGGCACGTGCTCGCCACCGCCACGGGCGATTCCCCGGGGCCGCTGCTGCACGCGTTGCGTTCACTGATCACCGTGGAAGGGAGATGAGGATGGCCGCGATGGCCGTCTGGACCGACTTCGGGGGAGTGCTGACTCCTCCCGTCCAGGAGACGTTCACCAGCTTCGAGGCTCGCTTCGGGGTTCCGCAGCACGCGTTGAAGGAGGCCATGGCCGAGGTCGGGCGCGCGTACGGCACCGACTCCATGGGGCCGCTCGACATCCCGCTCGTGGACGAGCCCACCTGGGCCAAGCAGGTCGAGCAGGTGCTGATCGAGAGCTTCGGGCTGGACGTGGACCTGAGCGACTTCGGCGAACGCTGGTTCGACGGCCGCCCGGCCAACCGGGAGTGGGTGGCCCACCTGCTCGCGCTGCGCGAGCGCGGCGTGTTCGTCGGCATGTTGTCCAACATGCCGCCCGCGTGGGAGCCCCACTGGCGGCGCATGGTCTCGCAGGACCTGTTCGACGCGGTCGTGGTCTCGCACTCCACGGGCAGCCGCAAGCCCGAACGGGGCATCTTCGAGGCGGCGGAGAAGGCCGCGGGGCTGGCCGCCGGGCAGTGCGTCCTGGTCGACGACCTGGAGAAGAACTGCCTGGGCGCCCGCGCGTACGGATGGAACGCGGTGCTCTTCAGCACGGCGGCACCGGCGATCGACGAGCTCGAAGAGCTGCTCACCGAGGGGGGAGAACGATGACCACGGTGTCTGCCGAGCGTCCCGCGCTGAGCCGTGACCGGACCGTCGACCGTACGCTGGTGCACCGTACGGCGCTGGAAGAGGTCTTCCTCACGGACTTCGAGTCCCGGCCCGACGGGTTCGCCGGAACCGCCCGCCTCCCCAGGGCGCACGCCTACTACAACGAGCACCTCAACCACCCGGCGGTCCACGACCCGATCGCCGTCTTCGAGTGCGTGCGGCAGCTGCTGCTGTGCGCGCTGCACCTGCACCACGGCGCCACCGGGGAGATGAAGTCCATCACGGCGACCTGCAGCCTGGCGCTGCCCGACCCCCGGGCGCTGGTGATCCGCGACGACTACGAGCTGCTATTGCTCGGCCGCGTCGCCCGGCACAAGGAGCACGGCGGCGTCACCACGCGGGCCCTGCACGAGGTGGAGGTCAGGCTCGGTGACGCGGTGATCGGGCAGGTCGCCGTGGACACCGCCCAGAAGGACGCCCGGCGCTACGACGAGCTGCGCATGGCGTTCCGTGACACCGCGCCGCCGCTGTCGAGCGAGCTGATCGACGACGAGCCGGTCTCGCGGGTGCCCCCGCACCTGGTCGGCCGGACGAATCCGGACAACGTCCTGCTGCTCGCGCCGAAGCAGGACGAGGGAGGGCTGACCGCGCGGCTGCGGGTGCCGGTCTCGCACCCGGGCATGTTCGACCACCCGCACGACCACGTGCCCGGCCCGGTCATGATGGAGGCGGCCAGGCAGGCCGGCACGCTGCTCCTGTGCGAGCGGTTCGGGCAGGCGCCGAGCAAGAGCGTGCTCACCGGCCTGGAGGCCGCCTACGCCAGGTTCGCCGAGCTCGACGCCGGGATCGTGATCGAGGCCCGGCCGGGAGCCGGTCCCGCCGACCCGATCGGCGTACGCTTCCTGCAGTCGGGGGAGCCCGTCGCGGAGATGACGATCACGATCGGCACCACGCTCGGGTGGCGGCCGTGAAGTACGCCGAGCCCGTCTACCTCAGCGCCCCCACCCTCCTCCTCGGCGAACGCGTCGAAACGGTGACCGAGGCCGTCGCCCGCGGCGCGATCCCCGCACCGGTCGCCGAGAAGTACGGCTACGCCGAGCTGCGGGTCAGCGACCTGGCGCCGGTCGAGATGGCCGAGCGGGCCGCGCTGTCCGCCCTGGCCACGGCCGGGGTCGGCGCGCTCGACCTCGACGAGGTGCTGCACGCGTGGACGTACTTCCAGGGGCACGACTTCTGGTCGCCGGCTCACTACGTGGCCGCGCGGGTCGGCGCCGCCCGAGCCGTGCCGCTCGGTGTGCAGCAGATGTGCAACGGCGGCATGGCCGCGGTCGAGATGGCGGCCAGGCACCTGCTGGCGGAGCCGGAGGCGCAGGCCATCCTGGTCACGACGGCCGACAGGTTCGTCCCGCCGGGGTTCGACCGATGGGGCGGTGACCTGGGGGTCTGTTACGGTGACGCGGCCACGGCGGTGGTGGTCACCCGGGCCCCGCGGGCGCCGGCCGTCCGGTTGCTCGCCACCAGGACGGCGGCGGCGGCCGAGCTGGAGGCGATGCACCGCGGCCACGCGCCGTTCAGTCCCGCTCCGCTGGGCGGGACGACGACGCTGCTGCCGAGGGTGACCAAGCGGCAGTTCAACGAGCGGCCCGATCGGGCGGATCTCGCCAAGATGGCGTACGCGGCGCTGACCGACGTGCTGGGCCGCTCGCTCGCGGCGGCGTCGGTGGCGCCCGACGATCCCCGGCTGCGCGGGGTGGCGCTGCCGAGGCTCTCGCTCAACGGGCTGGAGGAGGTGTACCGGCCGGCCATCGGGGACGTCACCGGCGCGGAGGTGTTCGAGCTCGGCGGCCGTACGGGTCATCTCGGCGCGGGCGACGCCGTCGCCAACCTCACCTCGCTGCTGGCGCGGGACGCCTCGCCGGGCGCGGTGTTCGTCCTGATCAGCGCGGGTGCCGGCTTCACCTGGACGTCCGCAGTGGTGGAGGTGGCGTAGGTGGCAGAGTCAGTGGTCCGCGGCCCGGCCGCGCTCTTCTCCCTCGCGGGGAGGACGGCCGTGGTCACCGGCGCCTCCAGCGGCATCGGCGCCCGCTTCGCCAGGGTGCTGGCGCGGGCGGGGGCGAAGGTGGTGCTGGCCGCGCGCCGGCTCGACCGGCTCCAGGAGGTGGCGGAGTCCTGTCCGGGCAGTCTGGCCGTCCAGTGCGACGTCCTCGACGCCGCCGATCGGGCTCGGCTGATCGCGACGGCGGTCGAGCAGCTGGGAGGTCTCGACGTCCTCGTCAACAACGCGGGTGTGGCCAAGGTCGTCCCTGCCGTCGAGCAGTCCGTCGAGGAGTTCGCCTCGACGGTGGAGCTCAATCTGACCGCGACGTTCGCCCTGTGCAGGGAGGCGGCGCCGTACATGATCGAGGCCGGCGGGGGGAGCATCGTCAACGTCGCCTCCGTGTACGGCCTGGTCGCGAGCGGTGGCCTTCCGCAGGCGGCGTACGCGGCCAGCAAGGGCGGGGTGGTGAACCTCACCCGCGATCTCGCCGCCCAGTGGGCCGGCCACGGGATCCGGGTGAACGCGCTGTGCCCCGGCTGGTTCCCCTCGGAGATGACGGCGAGCATGGTGGACGACGAGCGCGGCAGGGCGTGGATCGAGCGCCGGACGCCGCTGGGCCGGGTGGGCGCGCCGGACGAGCTGGACGGCCCGCTGTTGTTCCTCGCCGGCCAGGCCGGTTCGTACGTGACGGGAATCGCCCTGCCGGTGGACGGTGGCTATAGCGCCATATGAGTGGGCCGAATTACGGGCGACAGTAAATTGACTAATTCAATGACTCAAACCCGTGAACGGCATTCCGGTCCACCCTGGAGGCGCATTCTAGTTGAGAATTGCATCTGATCGGCGCCGTTACCTCACCCGGTGCCGGTGCGCAATATGATCTACGCCACACTTTTCCCGATAGGGCGGCATAATGTTCAATGTCACAATCCGCTAGCATGGCGCCATGCCAGAAAAGCCAGCGGCTCGTTGGAACATGATGAAATCCGGCTGCCCGACCAGGCAGGTGCTCGACCGGATAGCCAATAAGTGGACGATGCTGGTGATCATGTGCCTCCAGGGGCAGACGTTGCGATTCTCCGAGCTGCGCGGCCGGATCGAAGGCATATCTCAGAAGATGCTGACCCAAACCCTGCGGGGAATGGAGTCCGACGGTTTGTTGGTGCGGACCGTCTACCCGACGGTGCCGACGACCGTCGAATATTCGCTGACCGAGCTCGGTGAAAGCCTCATCAGGACCGTCGAGGTCCTGCGCGAATGGGCGTACGGACACATGGGGGAGATCGAGGAGGCGCGCCGCGAGTTCGCCGAGCAGGCCGAGCCGGCGCCGCCCCGGGCCAGCGGAGTGACCGGCTCCTAGAGCGGAAGAAAGAGCGACAAGGCGATGGGTTCCCCTTCCCTGCCGTCTGCCGCGCAGGCATCGCCCGAGGCCGGGCCGTGCTCCACGTGAGACGCCAAGGGCGTCGCAGCCTGGCCAGACAGGTACTGATACTCCAGACGACGATCATCGGCACCCTCGTCGCGATCGGCGTGGTGCTGGTGTACGCGGACGAGGCGCGGGCCCGCGAGCGCGACGCGCGGGACAGCGTCACCGCGGTCGCCGCCACGGTGGCGGACATGCCCGCCATCCGCCTGGCCCTGGAGAGCCGCGACGCCGATGGCACGTTGCAAAAGGTCGCCGAGCGCGTACGGGCGGACACCCGGGTCGACTTCATCACGATCATGGACAGGGAGGGGCGCAGGTACACACATCCCAATCCCAAGCAGATCGGCGGGCGGTACATCGGCAGCACGGCGCAGGCCCTGGCCGGTCGCATGTTCACGGAGAAGTACGTCGGAACGCTCGGCGAGTCGGTCCGGACGATCGCTCCGATCTTCGACGAAGATCACCATGTCGTCGGCATGGTCTCCGCGGGCATCACGGTGAAGGCGATCTCCGAACAGGCGCAGCGCCGCCTCGGCCTGTTGCTGACCATCGGGGCGGGGATCCTCTGCGTGGGCCTGCTCGGCAGCTCCCTGGTGAGCAGGCGGGTGCGGCAGCAGACCCGGGGCATGGCCCCCGCCGAGCTGCGCCAGATGTTCGACTACTACGAGTCGACGCTGCACGCGTTCCGCGAGGGCCTGCTGCTGGTCTCCCCGGACGGGACGATCACGCTGTGCAACAGCGCGGGCCGGCACCTGCTGGAGTTCCCCGACCCGCTGCCCGCCTCCGTCGACCGCCTCGGCCTCCCCGAGGAGCTGGCGGTCTACCTCGTCGACACCGAACCGCACGCCGACGTCATCCACGTGGCCCGCAGCCGCGTACTGGTGATGAACACGGCACCCGTGCACAGCAGGGGGAAGTTCATGGGCAATGCGGTGACCTTTCGTGACCACACCGAGCTCCTCGCGCTCGCGGGCGAGCTGGACTCCACGCGGCGGATGGCCGACGGCCTGCGCGCGCACGCCCACGAGGCGGCGAACCGCCTGCACACCGTGGTGTCCCTGGTGGGCCTCGGACATCCGGAGCGGGCCGTCGAGTTCGCCACCTCGAACATGCGGGCGACCCAGGCGCTGACGGATCGCGTGGTGAACGCGATCAGCGAGCCCGTCGTGGCCGCCCTGCTGCTCGGGAAGTCGGCGGAGGCCAACGAGCGCGGCGTCGGCCTGGTCGTCGTGGACGACGCCGAATGGGATGGGAACAGCCCGATAGATCCCCGCGACCTCGTCACGATCCTGGGCAACCTCATCGACAACGCCGTGGACGCCGGCGCCTCGGCCGCCGATCAGCACGGCGAGCCGCCCACCGTCTGGGTGACGCTGTACGCCGAGAACGACGACCTGCTGATCGAGGTGGCCGACACCGGCCCAGGGGTGGACCCCGACGCGTTGCCGACGCTGACCCAGCGCGACTGGACGACCAAGCCCGACGACGCACGCCTGGGGCGCGGCGTCGGGCTCGCTCTGGTGTCCCAGATCGTCCGCAAATACGGCGGGCAACTCACCGTGCGCCGGGAGATCGGCGCGGTGTTCAGCGTCCGCCTGCCGCAGGGGGGAGCGCAGTCTTGATCGACGTGCTGGTGGTGGAGGACGACCCGATCGCGCGGAAGGCGCATCAGGTCGGTGTGCAGGAGGTGCCGGGCTTCCGGGTGGCGGGCGCGGTCGGCACGACCTCGGACGCGATCAGTTTCTGCGCGCGCGAGAAGGTGGACCTGATACTGCTCGATCTTCATCTGCCCGACGCGCACGGCCTGAGGGTCAGCTCGGCCCTGCGCTCGGCCGGCCGGAACGTGGACGTCATCGCCGTGACCTCGGCCAGAGACCTCGAAGCGGTGCGTACGGCCATTTCCAACGGTGTGGTGATGTACCTGCTGAAGCCGTTCACGATCGCCGTGCTGCGCGACAAGCTGCTCTCCTACGCCGAGTTCAGGAAGCGGACGGGACGCACCGGCGAGGTGGCCGGCCAGGCCGAGATCGACGCGATGCTGGACGCCCTGCGCGGCACGACCCAGCCCAGCCTGCCGAAGGGCATGGCGGCCCCGACCCTCGACATCGTGGTCGCGGCGCTCAGCGACAGCCCGGACGGGCTGTCCGCCGTCGAAGTGGCCAAGGCGACGGGCGTCTCCCGCGTCACCGCCCGGCGCTATCTCGAACATCTGGCCGGGATCGGCCTCGCCGAGCGCAGGCACCACTACGGAAAGGTCGGGCGGCCCGAGATCCGCTTCTACCCGGTGGGATCCCCGGACGGGACGGAACGACGGTCTCCGGAGTCGTGAGCGCGCACAATTCCTGCCGAATCCTCTTGATGGTCTTCACAACGATGTTCCGGCGACAACATATATGTATGATCCACAGCGCGGCTAGTACTCGCCGTCCCATGCCGGGGAAACCCGCAGAGTGCTGGTCACCTCAAGGTGACCAGGCCACTATTTAGTGCCTTCTTTCGAGCCCGGACTCCGTGCGACACCATCGTGTGCGTTTTCGCATTGATGACTTCGTAGGGAGAAGTAATGCCTGTTGTCACGGTCCTGCAGGGTCCGCGCGACGTCGAACTCAAGCGTGAGCTGGTCAGCAAGATCACCGATGCCTTCGTCGAGGCTTACGGGGTCGGGGCCGAAACCGTACAGGTGTGGATCACCGAGGTGCCGGCCGACAGCTGGGGCGCGTCCGGCAAGCTCATCGCGGACTCCGCGAAATAGCCGATGCGGGGATGACGGGCCGAGCCGCGTGCTCGGCCCGGTCCATTCCGTCAAAGGGTTCGATCACGAGGAGAAATTCCTGTGTCAACGAATACTCGTTCGGACGCCTCGGCCTCCGCGGGTCTCGGGCTGTTCGTCATCGGTCTGGCCTGCGTGCTCCTGCCGGTGTCGCTGGCCGGGCCGTCGGTCGCGCTGCCCAGCATCGGTGAGGCCCTGAAGGCGAATCTGACCTCGGTCCAGTGGGTCATCAACGGCTACGACCTCACGTTCGCGGCCTTCATGCTGGCATCGGGCAGCCTCGGCGACCGGCTCGGCCGCCGGAAGGTGTTCCGCGTCGGGATCGCGATCTTCTCCGCGGCCCAGCTCGTGGCCGCCATCGCGCCCAACATGCTCGTTCTCGACCTGGCGAGGAGCGTGGCGGGCATCGGCGCCGCGGGCGTGCTGACCTGCGGGGTGGCCAGCCTGGCCGTGATGTTCGAGGACCCCGCGGGGCGGGCGAAGGCGTTCGGCGTCTTCGGCACGGCCGTCGGCTGCGGCCTCGCGTTCGGGCCCTTCGTGTGCGGCGCGCTGAACACCCAGCTCGGCTGGCGCGCGGTGTTCTACGTGCCGGCGGCGGTCGGACTGATCGTCCTGATCAGCAGTGCGGTGATCAAGGAGTCCAGGAACCCCGACGGCGGGCGGATCGACTGGGCCGGCACCGTGATCTTCACCGCCGCCCTGTTCGCGCTCATCTTCGGCCTGCTCCAAGGCCCCCAGCTCGGCTGGACCAGCGGAACCGTACTGTCCTGCCTGGCGGTCGCGGTCGTCCTGCTCATCGCGTTCGGCCTGGTGGAGCGGCGCGTCAAGAGCCCCATGTTCGACCTGTCGCTGCTGGTCCAGCGCCGGTACGCGGCGCTGTGCCTGGCCATCACGGCGCTGGTGTTCGGGTTCACGCCGCTGCTGGTGTACCTCCCCGTCTACTACACCTCCGTGGACGGGATGACCGCGCAGGACTCCGGCCTGCTGCTCATGATGCTCACGGTGCCGACGCTGGTGATGCCCCTGGTCACGGGCTACCTGGCGCGGTGGGTGTCGGTACGGGTGCAGGTGCTGTCCACCGTCGTCCTGACCGGCGCCGGCGTCGCGTGGCTGACCGTCATCCACCCGGGTGCCGGGTGGCTGCTCGTGCTCGGCCCCTACCTCGTCATCGGCATCGGCATCGGCATCTCGTTCGGCGTGATGGACGGCGCCGCCGTGAGCGCGGTCGATCCCGGCCGCGCCGGCATGGCCGCCGGCATGTTCAACACGGTACGCCTGGGCGGCGAGACGATCGGCATCGCCGTCGTCGGCGCGCTGCTCGCCGGGATGACGGGAAGCAACCTGACCGGGCGCATGGGCGGGTTCGACACCCCGTACGCGGACCGGCCACAGGACGCGGCCAACCTCGTCAACCAGGGTGACATGGCCGGCGTGGTCGGCTCGGTGGGCCAGGCGGGGTCACGGCCGGCGTTCCAGGATCTGCTGGCCGGCGCGTACACGGACGCCCTGCACGTCACGCTGTGGGCCCTGGCCGCCCTGTGCGCGGTCTCGGTCGTGATCCTGCTCGTCCTCGACAGGTCCGACAGCGCGGTGGGGCAGCAGGCGAGCGCCCCGGCCGCCGAGGACGCGGTTTCACAGGCCTGAGCGTCCGGACGCGACAAAGCGGCGGACCACCGACTGCGAAAGCCGGTGGTCCGCACGTATTTGCGCGTTCGGTCCCCTGTCGAGCTCCAACTCCGCGCCGGTGGCCTGCACCTCTCCCCACGCCGCGGTGATCGATCTGTCACGCAACCAGTAAACGTTCTTACCTGGCGTAACTTCCGCTTTCGACGCTCTCTATATATCCGGTGCCGAACGGGCTGGTGAAAAGCTCGGCCCGGTTCCTGACGTCGAGTTTCTGCAGGACACAGCTCACATAATTCTTGACCGTCTGCCGCGCCAGGTGCAGGCGCGCGGCGATTTCATCGTTCGACAGGCGCAGCAGCACGAGTGAAAGGATCTCCTGCTCCCGCCCGGTCAGATTCGCCGCGACCACGTCGAGGGAGCTGTCCCGCTTCGGCAGACGTTTTCCGGAGTCCCCGACGAACCATATCGGCTGCCCCTCACCGGTCAGCGCCGCGATCGCGCTGAT
>JABFVJ010000182.1 GCA_013362835.1 Nonomuraea sp.
GTTCGCCCCTGATGTAGACGGTCAGCGTCGACGTGCGCGGGAGCTGCATCTCGTCCCGCTGCACGGGGTCGAGCGAGTCCTTCATGCCGACGTACTCCAGGCCGTTCAGCTCGGTGGTACGGCCGCCGAGCGGTTCGTCGGAGGCGGCGAAAAGGGCCTCCAGCAGGCTGCCGACGCTGTCGTTCTCGACGTCGGCCGGTTCGAGCGCGAGCTCGCCGCCCTCGATCAGGTAGATGGTCTTCGACGGCGGCGGGAGCTTGATCGTGGGCGCGTTGCCCCTGGTCTGGACGTCGGTCGGCGAGATGCCGCAGGCCGCCGCGGCCAGCAGGGCGGCGGACGCGCAGAGGATCCTGGTCGCTCTCATCCGTGCGGGAGCCAGACCGTGAACAGGGTGCCGGGGTGCTGGGCGCGTACGGAGATCGTGCCGCCGTGCAGGTGGACGTTGGCGCGGGCGATGGCGAGGCCGAGGCCGCTGCCGTGGCTGCGGGCCCGGCCCGCGCCCGCCTTGAAGAAGCGGTCGAAGACGTGGGGCAGCGCCTCGGTCGGGATGCCCTTGCCGTGGTCCCGCACCTTCACCTCCAGGCCGTTCTCGGTGCCTCTCGCGGTGACCTCCACCGGCGGCTCGCCGTGCTTGAGCGCGTTGCCGACCAGGTTGGCCACGATGACGTCGAACCTTCGCGGGTCGAGGTTGACGGTCAGGCCCTGCGAGGCGGTCACGGTCACCTGGTCGCTCCAGCCGCGCACCTCCAGGCAGTCGAGGATCGCGTCGGCCACGTTCACGGGCTCCACGTTGAGCGTGGCCGTGCCGGCGTCGAACCTGCTGATCTCGATCAGGTGCTCGACCAGCTCGCGCAGGCGCTCGATCTCCCGCAGCACCAGCCGTACGGCCTCGGCGGGGGCCTCGGGCAGCCGGTTGGCCTCGTCCGAGAGCATGTCGGCCACGGCGGTCATGGCCGTGAGCGGCGTGCGCAGCTCGTGGGAGACGTCGGCGACGAACCGGCGGGACATGGCCTCCAGCGAGCGCAGCTCCGACACGCTCAGCTCCAGCGCCGCCGCCGCGTCGTTGAACCTGGAGGTCAGCTCGGCCAGCTCGTCCTGCCCGTGCACCGGCAGGCGGGTGTCCAGCTTGCCCTGGCCGAGCGCCTGCGCCGCCGCGCTGAGCCGCCGTACGGGCAGCAGCACCTGCCGGGCCGACAGCAGCGCCACGACCAGCGCGATCAGCACGATGAGCGCCCCGGCCTGGGCGAGCGTGTTACGCAGCCGGGCGAGCTGGCCCTCCTCGTCGTGCAGCGGGAAGAACACGAACGCGCGCAGCCCGGTGGCCTCGGCGCGGCCGTCGTTGACCCGGTGGACCTCGGCGCCGACGATGAGCCACAGCTCGTTGCCGAGCACCTTTCGCTGGGTGACGACGCTCTGTTTGGCCCGGCCGTACAGCTCGTTGGGGACGTCCTTCATCGTCTTGGGGCCGTCGGCGGACAGCAGGTTGCCGTACTCGACGAGGACGCTGCGTCCGGGGCTGGACAGCGTGCGCACGACCTGGTCCAGCTCCTTCATGGACGGCGCGGCCTCGCCCGGCTTGAGCTTGCCCACGGGGAACGTGATCCGGCCGAGCTCGCGGGTCACCAGGTCGATCGAGGTGGTCTCGGCCCTGGTCACGAGCGCGGTCTTGGCCAGCTCGAAGCCGATGGTGGCGACCAGCGTCGACGCGGTGACGGCGACGAGGGTGAACGTGATGACCAGGCGCGCGCGCAGCCCGGTGGGCAGCGGGATCACGGAGGGCTGAACCGGTAGCCGAACCCGCGCACGGTGTGGATGAACACGGGCTCGGCCGGCCTCGGCTCGATCTTCGCCCGTACGCGCTGGACGCAGGCGTCGACCAGACGGGAGTCGGCGACGTGCGTGTGGTCCCAGACGACCCGCAGCAGGTAGCGGCGGTTGAGCACCTGGCCGGGATGCCGGACCAGCTCCAGCAGCAGCCGCAGCTCGGTCGGCGTCAGGTGGATCTCCTTGCTGGCCAGCGTGACCTTGAGCGCGCCCCGGTCGATCACGAGGTCGCCGAAGGTGATGCGGTCGGACGTGGCCGACTCGGCCCTGCGCAGGATGGCCCGGATGCGCGCGTCGAGCACCCGCGGCTCCACGGGCTTGACCACGTAGTCGTCGGCGCCGGCTTCCAGGCCGACGACGACGTCCAGGTCGTCGCCGCGCGCGGTGAGCAGGATGACCGGCAGCTGGTCGAGCTTGCGGATGCGACGGCAGACCTCGACGCCGTCGATGCCGGGGAGCATGACGTCGAGTATCGCGATCTCGGGGCGGCGGGCCCGGATGTGATCGAGAGCCTCCTCGCCCGTCGCGTAGGACGTGACGGAGTGTCCCTGTCGTGTCAACGCCAGCTCCAAGGCTGTGCGGACAGAGGGATCGTCTTCTACAAGGAGGATGCCAGCCACGCGCACATTATTATTCCATGTCCCGAATACCCGGGTTGTGTCATCAAACTGTGACCCAGTGCGGATCAGATCCCGAAGGTGGGGCGCAACCCTGAAAGCGCCTCCCTTCGGTGCGGGCGCTCGAAGGGAGGCACGTGGTTCCCGTGTGACGAAAGTCACAATTTTCGTGAAAAACGTCCTTACCTGCTGGTTGACCAAGAGAACGTCAACCGAATACCGCGTTTCGGTTGCGGACCACCCCCCAGGACAGGGCAAGCTCATGGATCGTGAGCCCCGGTCCGCAGTTGAGTGAGCGCCCCCCGAAGGACGACCTTCGTTCGGCGCGCCGCCGGCCTTCGCGTTTCACCCCCAAGCGCATCGCCATCACCGTCGTCTCCCTGGTGGTGGTCGTGGGCGGCGGTGGTTACGTCGCCCTCCGCGCCGTCGACAACGCCAACAGGCCGCCGAGCGACCCCTTCACCCCCGAGCAGCTCGGCGCGCTCGCCGGCGGCGACCTGTTCGCCCCCGACCCCGAGACCGACGCGCTCAAGAACGCGGCCGAGCAGGCGTACCGGGCCGACCTGCTGAAGAAGAACCGCGGCGACGGCGGCCCCAAGAAGCTCGACTGGGTCGTGCCCAAGAAGGCGCCGGGCGGCGACGGCTTCCCCGCCCAGAACTTCCCGCCGGGCAGCAACCCCTCGCCGGGCAGCAACAAGGCGGTCGCCAAGGCGATGCTCGCGGCCAAGGGCTGGGGCGACGACCAGTGGGGCTGCCTGGAGCGGCTCTGGCAGAAGGAGAGCGGCTGGAACGAGCGGGCCATGAACCGCTACTCCGGCGCGTACGGCATCCCCCAGGCCCTTCCCGGCAGCAAGATGGCCAGCGCGGGCAGTGACTGGCAGATCAACGCCGCCACCCAGATCGCCTGGGGTCTCGGCTACATCAAGGGCCGCTACGGCACCCCCTGTGGAGCGTGGGGCCACTCACAGTCCACGGGATGGTACTAACAGGTCAACTTTCCTTCTGTAATCGGCAAGCCGTCTCACCCGATCGTGTATGCGCGGCGCACGCTGGCCGCATGGGTGTGAAGGTCAGTGTGATCGTCAATGTCCACAACCCCGGTGACGCCGCCGATGCGTGCATCCGCTCCGCTTTGGAGCAGACGATGCCCGCCGCCGACTACGAAGTGATCTTCGTCGACGACGGCTCCACGGACGGGATCGGCCGGCGGCTGGACACCATCGCCGATCTCCGCGACAACGTGCGCGTGCTCCACCTGCCGCACACGGGCTCGCCGGGACGCGGGCGCAACGTCGGCGTGGCGTCGGCCGAGGGCGACTACGTGTACTTCCTCGACCAGACCGACCGGCTGGAGCGCGACGCGCTCGCCCGCATGCACGAGCGCGCGGTCGAGACGGACGCCGACGTGCTGATCGGCCGCCTGGCCCGCGACTACGGCCCCCCGCTCACGGCCTTCGAACGCAGCACGGCCCGCGCCGACATCCTGGGCGACCGCCTGCTGACCCTGCTCGTCCCGCAGCAGCTCTACCGCCGCGCCTTCCTGGAGGAGCACGAGCTGGGCTTCGCCGTGCCCGGCGGGAAGGCGGCCGAGCAGGCGTTCGTGATGCGGGCGTACCTGCAGGCCAAGGTGATCGCCGTACTGGCCGAAGGGGTCTGCTGTCACCTCGGGCCGCGGCCCGAGACGCCCGACGAGCAGCCGCGGCAGATCGTGGCCGAGCTCGGCAGGCTGCTCGCCGACGTCGACACCTACGTCGGCGCGGGCCGCCAGCGCGACCGCATCTACGCCTACTGGTTCCGCTCGACCGTGCTCAGGCCGCTGCTGACCAGCAGGTTCGCCGACTCCTCCGTCGACCGGGGCATGCACTTCCGGCTCGTGCAGGAGCTGATGGCCGAGCGGTTCCCCGAGCGCGTCGACCGTTACCTGCCGGTCCAGTTCCGGGCCGTGGCCGCGTTCGTCAGGCTGGGACGCCTGGACCAGATCGTGACGCTGGCCAACTCCTCGCGCCGCGCCGGGCTGCGCGCCGAGCTGACCGAGATGCGCTGGGACGCCCACATCCTGGTGCTCGGCCTGGCCGTCGAGGTCCTGGCCGGCGACGGCGGGCCCGACAAGTACCGCGTGGACGGCGACCGCCTGCACTGGATCCCGCCGCGCTCGGTCGACAGCAGGCTGCTGTCCGACGCGGTCACCGACATCACCGCCGCCGCCGACCGGGCCCGCGTCGACGTCTACGTCCGGCACGCCAAGACCGGCGTGGTGCACTTCCTGCCGGTGACGCAGCACGTGGAGCGCTTCCCGGACGGCCGCCGCCGCCTCCGCGTGCAGATCAGGGGAGAGGTGAGGCTGGACGTGACCACCGCCGCCCTCGGCAGCCCGCTCAGCCCGGGGCAGTGGGAGGTGCACGTCCGCATGTTCAGCGGCGCCAACCAGGCGCGGAGCCGGGTCGGGCGCGCCGAGGGGCCGCTCAACTGCCTGGGCGTGCTGGCGCAGCGGCCGAGGACGCGGCTGGTGGTGCCGTGCTGGACCGACCAGGGTGAGCTGGGCCTAGCCGTCGAGCCACGCTCGTTCTCCGAGTCGATCGCGCTGGTGTCGCCGGGGGTGACGGTCAGGCAGCTCGACGGCCACGTGTACGTCGTGCTGCCGGTGCCGTACGTGCCGCCGAGCGGCGGGCCGCCCCTGGAGCTGGTGCTGCGCAGCACCGGCCGCCGCGAGCGCGAGGTGTGCGCGCCCGCGCTGGTCGAGGCCGGGGTGCCGGGCAAGATCGCCGGGCAGCTCGTCGCCAAGATCCCGGTCAAGCGGCGCATGCCGGGCGACGACCACCTCGGCCCGGGGGCCTGGCTGTCGTCGCTGCGGTCGGCGGACGAGGAGATCGGGCTGCGGTTCGGGCTGGAGGTGCGCAGGGGCCGGGTCGAGACCCGCCCGGCCGTCGCCGTCGACCCCGAACGGCGCTCGCCCATGGGACGCGACACCGTCCTGCACCGGATCGGCAGGCGCCTGCCCGGCGCGCGGCACATGGTGCGCTGGGCGCGCGCGAGCAGGCATCGCTACCTCAGGGACTGACCCAGCCCTCCAGCTCCTGGAAGGCGTCCCTGAAGGCCGGGAGCATGGGCCTGAGCCGGTCGGGGTGGACGTCGACGAGGCTGTCGAGGTGGTTGCCGCCCTCGATCCGGTGGTAGCGGAAGGGCCGGTGCGGGCCGACCATCCTCGCGTAGACGTCGGAGTCGCGGGAGATCGGCAGCAGCGAGTCGAGCGTCCCGTGGATGGTGATCAGCGGCTTGGTGATCCGGCCGGTCAGCCCGATCCTGGCCATGGCCGCGTACGGCCTGCGGGCGTCGTAGTCGTAGTCGGCCGCCGCGCCCTCGTACGCCGGGTCCAGCTCCTTCTGGTAGAGCTGCTGGGTGAGCTCCCAGTAGTACTGCCGGTGGAACGGCCACAGGAACTCCGACCCGGCCGCGAACCCGGCCGCCCGCACCCCGGCCTCGTCCGGGTACGCCTTCAGCGCGGCCGGCAGGAAGTTCAGCAGGTTGTCGCCCTTGACGCGGAAGAGCGTGCCCTCCCAGTCGACGCCGCCGTCGTACAGCCATCCCCGGTTCTCCAGCTGCCATCTGACCAGGTAGCCGCCGTTGGAGATGCCGGCCATGAACGTCCGCGCCGGCGACCTGCCGTAGCGCTGCCGTACGACGGACTTGGCGGCGACGGCGAGCTGGGTGACCCGGTGGTTCCACTCGGCGATGGCGTCGCCGGGGCGGCGGCCGTCCTCGTGGAAGGTCACGCCGACGTTGCCCTTGTCGGTGGCGGCGAACGCGTAGCCCTTGGACAGGACCCAGTCGGAGATCGTGTAGTCGTTGGCGTACTGCTCCCTGTTGCCGGGGGTGCCGCTGACGACCAGGCCGCCGTTCCAGCGGTCGGGGAGCCTGATCACGAACTGGGAGTCGTGGTTCCAGCCGTGGGTGGCGTTGCCGGTGGAGGTGTCGGGGAAGTAGCCGTCGAGCTGCGTGCCGGGCACGCCCGTCGGGTTGACCGTGGCCTTGGAGTGCAGGCCGGCCCAGTCGGCGGGGTCGGTGTGGCCGGTCGTCGTGGTGCCGGCCGTGGTCAGGTCGTCGAGGGTGGCGCTGACCACCTTCTCGGCGCCGGGCACGGTCAGGTCGTAGGCGGCGGGGGCGGTGAGCAGGCTCGCCACCAGGGTGAGGGCGACGAACATCACGCCCCCCGTACGTGCTCGGCCAGCAGCCGCTGGAACTCCGCCGGGCGCTCCAGGTGCGGGCTGTGGCCGCAGTCGTCGAGCACGACCTCGCGGTAGCGGCCGTACCGGTCGAGCACGGTCCTGGTCTGGGTCACCATCGGCTGGGCGGGCGTGCCGGGGGAGCCGGGCACGACGCCGATCGCGCCGAGGTGGGCGAGGTCGAACAGCGAGGTGTCGGAGACGATCACGTCGTCGGCGCCCCTGATCCACAGGATCGGCGGCTTCGGGTCGATCTCGTGCAAATCGTCGAGGCGGAAGTGGGTGGGGGCGCACGCGTTGAGCACGCCGTGCTTGCCCGGGGCCACGCCGGGCCAGCCGGTCGAGCCCACGGCGTCGCCCGGGTAGTTGGACTCGCCCACGCGGGTGGTGAGCATGGAGGCGAGGTAGAAGTCCTCGTCGGGGACGTCGGGGTGCTTGACGTAGCCGGTGCGGAGCACGGTGCGGGGGGAGGTGGGGGAATCGCCGGACGTGTCGCCCGCCTTGAGACGGGCCACGAAGTCCGGGTTCGCCGCACCGGCGCCCGATCCCGTGCCGTCGGGGTGGGTGAGCGTGCCGCCGGGGCCCTCGGTGCCGCCGAAGCCGTACGGGGAGATGGGGTTGACCAGGGTGACGCTCCTGACGGCGGCCGGGCGGTCGCGCAGGAGCTGCAGGACGACCCCGCCGCCGAGGCTCCAGCCGACCAGGTGCACGCCGTCGAGGCCGAGGGCCTCGACCAGCTCGATCAGGTCGTCGGAGAAGTCCCGCAGGCCGCGCGTGGCGTCCACGGGCTCGGGGTCGGTGCCGCCGAACCCGCGCAGGTCGGGGGCGAGGGGACGGAAGCCCTCGGGCAGCGCGGCCATGCTGTCGCGCCAGAACGCGCCGGAGGAGACGTTGCCGTGGACGAACAGCACGGGCTCGCCGGACGTCCTGCCCTCGACGGTCAGTACGTGCTGGGTGAGGCGGGGGGTGGTGACCTTCATCGCGCGTGGATCCTCTCGGCCAGGTCGCTTCCCTGGGTCTCGCGGGCGGCGTAGACGGCGACCAGGGACAGCACCGCCGCCAGCCCAAGGTATGCCGAGATGGGCACGCTGCTGGACCAGCCCTTCAGCAGCGCGACCGCGATGATCGGGGCCGGGGCGCCGGCCACGATCGCGGAGAGCTGGGCGCCCATGGACACGCCGGTGTAGCGCATCCTGGTGCCGAACAGCTCGGAGAAGAAGGCGGCCTGCGGGCCGTACATCATGCCGTGGAAGAGCAGGCCGACGGTGACGGCGAGGGTGATCGCCAGGAAGCTGCCGGTGTCCACCAGCGGGAAGAAGGCGAAGATCCACACCCCGATGCCGGCGGCTCCGGCCAGGTAGATCGGGCGGCGGCCGACCCGGTCCGACAGCGCGCCCCACATCGGGATCGTGACGAAGTGGATCGCCGAGGCGACCAGCACCGCGTTCAGCACGGTCGAGTTGTCGATCTTCGCGTTCTTCGCGTACGTGATGACGAACACGGTCAGCAGGTAGAACGAGATGTTCTCGGCCATGCGGGCGCCGATGGCGATGAGCACGTCCTTCCAGTGGTGCCGCAGGACGCCCACGATGGGCGCGGTCGGCTCCGGCTCGGCCTGCTGGAACACCGGCGACTCGGTGATCGTCAGCCGGATCCAGAGCCCGATCAGCACCAGCACCCCCGACAGCAGGAACGGGATCCGCCAGCCCCAGGCGAGGAACGCCGCGTCGGACTGCCAGGCGGCCAGCGCCGCCAGCACGCCGGTCGCCAGCAGGTTCCCGCCGGGCGCGCCCGCCTGCGGCCAGGAGGCCCAGAAGCCGCGCCGGCCGGTGTCGCCGTGCTCGGACACGATCAGCACCGCGCCGCCCCACTCGCCCCCGAGCGCGAAGCCCTGCACGAGCCTGAGCCCGGTCAGCAGCAGCGCCGCGGACGGGCCGAGCGTCTCGTACGTCGGCAGGCAGCCGATCAGCAGCGTCGCGGCGCCCATCATGAGCAGGCTGACGACCAGCAGGGTCTTGCGGCCCAGCCGGTCGCCGAAGTGGCCGAAGACCAGGCCGCCGAGCGGGCGGGCGAAGAAGCCGACGGCGTAGGTGAGGAACGACAGCAGCGTGCCGGTCAGGGGGTCGGACTCGGGGAAGAAGAGCTTGTTGAACACGAGAGCGGCTGCCGAGCCGTACAGGAAGAAGTCGTACCACTCGATGGTGGTGCCGATCAGGCTCGCAGCGACGATCTTCTTGATGGAAGTGGCCATGCCGGTCACGGTAAGGAGTGACCGGTGTCACTTATATGGGGCCGGGGCCCACAGTCTACGGGGATGATGTGTGGCCGAGCCGGTGCAGCCGGAGCGCCAGCTGGATCTCCAGCGCGCGTTCCGGCTCCAGCCAGCCGTCGCCGAGCAGCTTGCCGATCCGGTCGCGCCGCTGCGTGACGGTGTTGACGTGGATGTGCATGGCCTCGGCCGGCCGGGAGGGGGAGCCTCCCGAGCCGAAGTAGGCGGTGAGGGTGTCGGTGAGCCCGGTGCCCCTGCGGGCGTCGTAGTCGATCACCGCGCCGACCACGCGGTCCACGAAGCCGCGCACGTCGCGGCCGTCGCCGACGAGCAGCCCGACGAACCCCAGCTCGGCGGCGCTCGCGCCGTCACCGGCCCGGCCGAGCGCGATCAGCGCCTCGGCGCAGCGGCGTGCCTCCTGGTAGGCCCCC
>JABFVJ010000398.1 GCA_013362835.1 Nonomuraea sp.
CCGCCCGCGACGGCGGCCGCCGTACGGGCCGGGCCGCGTCCCAGGGCGGTCACCAGGACCGCCGCCACGACCGCGAGGGCGAGCAGCGCGGCCGCGAGGTCGGCGCCGCCGTTGATCGTGGCGCCGGGGAGCAGCAGGCCGAGGGGCACGGCGGCGAGCGCCAGCCCCACGGCGATCCCCGCCGACCGGTGCGACTGGCGGGTGGCGTACAGGGCCGCGCAGATCAGGTAGAAGGCCAGCTCGTACGAGAGCGTCCAGGTCACGCCGATGACCGGGGGCAGATTGAGCAGTTCCTGCGACATCGTCAGGTTGCCGAGCGCGACCAGGGGCGCGGGGCGTTCGCCGAGCCCGGGATCGAGCGGGAACAGGCCGGCGGCGGCCAGCAGGAGCGCCAGGCCGATCGCGACGAGCAGCAGGGGGAGCAGGCGGAAGGCGCGGCCGGTCCAGAAGGCGCGCAGGTCGCCGTGCCGCTCCAGCGAGGCCGGGATGATGTAGCCGCTGACCAGGAAGAACACGAACACGCCCCACGTGCCCAGGTCGATCCTGCGGTCGACGACCACCCACAGGGCGGGAGCGTACGTCCAGCCCGCGTGATGCAGCGTGACGGCCAGCGCGGCCGGCCCCCGCAGGGCGTCCAGCCAGGCCAGTCGGGTGGAGGCGGGGGACATCTGCCGGATTCTAGGCCATATCCGACAGAACCCTCGGGGGCCGGATCAGCCGGCCGGTTCCGCGGGGCGTGGGGTCAGTCGCGTGGTTTCCTGGCCGACAGCATGCGGAGGCCGAGCACCACGAGGCCGAGGCCCACGACGAGGACGACCGGGCCGATGACCGCCCAGGTGGTGTCGCCGCTCATCACGCTGCCGCCGACCACGCCCAGCCCCTGAAGGGTCCACAGGCCGCCGACCGCCGCCACGAGGACGCCGATGGCGAGGAGAATCCATGAGCTCATCGTTCTTCCCGTCTCTTCCCGGTCGCCCGGAGTGCGCCGCGCCCCGGACCCATCGGGCCAAAGGGCTCAGCGTGAACCGTCTCCGCGCACTCTCCCACACACCGCCCGCCCACGCCTGTGCAATGGCGCCGGTCCCGCGGCGCCCGGGGGTCGCGCGTGTGCAATGGCGCCGCCCGCGACCTCCGTCCGGGGCGCACGCCGACAGGGCGGCGGGACAGCGCCCTACGGGATCCCGGTAACCCCATTGACCTGCGTAAATGTCCTCACCTGAGGGATTGCTGGAGGTTTGGTAACGAAACGTATATTTTTCTGGCCGCTACTTGGCAGACGCTTTTCCGTGGTCCTAATGTTCAGTGCAATGCCACACCTTACTAGGAGCGGGATGGATGTCTGAGCAGTTCAACGTGGTCGCGGGAGCCGTACGGACGCGAGCCGGAGCCGTCGCCCCGGTGCCCGGCGTCCGCATCACCGGCGGCCTGCTCCGCCAGTGGCAGGACCGCAACCTGCGGGCGACGATCCCGCACACCATGGAGCAGCTCCGGAACGCGGGCAACATCGACAACCTGCGCCGCCTGCTCGTGGCCGACGCCCCGCCCTACCGCGGCCGCTACCCCTTCCTCGACACCGACCTGTACAAGACGCTCGAAGGTCTGGCCTACGAGATCGGCGCGGGCACGGCCGGCGCGGACGTGCGGGAGTTCTTCGACGAGGTCGTCGGCCTCCTGGAGCAGGTGCAGGCCGAGGACGGCTACCTCAACTCCTTCTACCAGGACCCGGCCGCCCCCAAGAAGCCGTGGGAGGACCTGGCCTGGGGCCACGAGCTGTACAACCTCGGCCACCTGATCCAGGCCGCCGTCGCGGCCAACCGGCGCATGGGCGACGACCGGCTGCTCGCGGTCGCGGTGAAGTTCGCCGACCTGGCCGTACGGCGGTTCGGCGAGGGCGGCGAGGAGAGCGTCTGCGGCCACCCCGAGGTGGAGATGGCGCTGGTCGAGCTCTTCCGGGAGACCGGCGAGCGCGACTACCTGACGCTGGCCCGGCTGTTCGTCGACCGGCGCGGCTCGGGCAAGCTCCAGCACCGCATCTTCCCGCCCGACTACTTCCAGGACCACCTGCCCCTGCGCGAGCTGCCATCGGTCACCGGGCACGCCGTACGCATGGCCTACCTGGCCGCGGGCGCGGCCGACGTCTCCGTCGAGACCGGCGACCGGCCGCTGTTCGAGGCGCTCGACCGCCTCTGGGACGACATGGTCGCCACCAAGCTCTACATCACCGGCGGCCTCGGCAGCAGGCACTCCGACGAGGCCGTCGGCGACCGCTACGAGCTGCCCGCCGAGCGCTCCTACAGCGAGACCTGCGCCGCCATCGCCACCATGCAGTGGGCCTGGCGCATGTTCGTCGCCACGGGCGGCGCGAAATACCTCGACGTCTTCGAGCGCGTGCTCTACAACGCCTACGCCGTGGGCCTGTCCGCCGACGGCAGGGCGTTCTTCTACGACAACCCGCTGCAGCGCCGTCCCGACCACGAGCAGCGCAGCGGGGCCGAGACCGGTGGCGAGCCGCTGCGCCGGTCGTGGTTCGGCTGCCCGTGCTGCCCGCCGAACATCGTCCGGTGGATGGCCCAGCTCGCCGACTACACCGCCGCCGAGCAGGACGGCGCCCTCCTCATCGCCCAGTACGCGCACAGCCGCGTCGAGACGGCCGCCATCGCGATCGAGGTCGAGACGGCCTACCCGTGGGACGGCGACGTGCGGCTGACGGTCGTACGCGCCCCGGAGGGCCCGTACGCGATCAGGCTGCGCGTCCCCGGCTGGGCGCGTGGCGCGACGCTGGACGGCGAGCCCGCCGAGCCGGTCGACGGCTGGCTGACCGTCGAGCGCGCGTGGGCCGAGGGCGACACGCTGCGCCTGGCCCTGCCCATGCCGGTACGCGCGCACACCGCCCACCCCTACCTCGACGCCGCGCGCGGCGCGGCGGCCGTGGCCCGCGGCCCGCTCGTCTACTGCGTGGAGCAGCAGGACGTGGCGGCCGGCGTGGACGACCTCGTCCTTTCTCGCGATGACCTTGTTAGCGCGAACATTTCGGCGTCCGAATCCGGACTGCCCGGTGCGGTCGTGCTCCGGATGCCGGTGGGCGTCGCCCCCGAGCCCCCGGCCGAGCTCTACCCGGAGCTCACCGCCGACCCGCCCGCCGGCCCGGCGGAACGGGCCCCCGCCACGCTCGTCCCCTACTTCCTGTGGGGAAACCGCAGGGCCGAGGCCATGCGCGTCTGGGTCAGGACGCAGTGACGGCGACCCCCCGCCGTCGAACCAACAGAGTGAAAGAAGGCGAAATGAGGAGATCGGCCGCGCTTGCCGGCGTCGCTGTGCTCACCACCTTGTCCGTCGCCGCGTGCGGCGGCGGAAGCGGCGCCAAGGAGACCGCCGGCGCGGCGGCCACCACCTCCGGCGGCACCGTGCACGTCCTGCTCGGCTCCGACTACTCCCACCTGGACCCGGTCCAGGGCTGGGACGGCGGCGTCAACAACTTCTACCGGCTCATCTACCGGGGGCTGACGACGTTCGGGGCGGGCGCGGGCGCCGAGGGCACCAAGGTGGTCCCCGACCTCGCCACCAGCACCGGCACCCCGTCCGACGACAACAAGACCTGGACGTTCACCCTCAAGGACGACCTCTTCTTCGAGGACGGCAAGCCCATCACCAGCGAGGCCGTGAAGTTCGGCTTCGAGCGCGCCTTCGACCCGGAGATGGGCATCGGCTCGCCGTACGGCAAGTTGCTCCTCGACGCGCCGAAGGACTACAAGGGCCCGTACACGTCGGGCGACCTGGACTCGATCGAGACGCCCGACGCCAAGACGATCGTCTTCCACCTGAAGAAGCCGTTCGCCGACTTCCCGAGCGCGCTCACGCAGCCCAACTTCACGCCGTTCCCCAAGGGCACCGGCGCGGCCGACGCCTTCGACACCAAGCCGATCGCGTCGGGGCCGTACAAGGTGGAGAGCTACCAGCGCGGCTCGTCGCTGAAGCTGGTGCGCAACCCGCAGTGGAAGGCGGCGACGGACCAGATCAGGGCGGCCAAGCCGGACGCGTTCCAGTTCACGTTCGGGCTCGACGGCGCGACGGTCGACGAGCGCATGCTCGCCGGTCAGGGCGCCGACGCCAGCGCCATCGCGGGCGCGATCCAGCCGGCCACCGTGGCCCGCATCCAGGACCCGCGCTACAAGTCGCGCACGCTGTCGGGGTACATGGGCTGCACCACGTACATGAGCCTGAACACCACCAAGAAGCCGCTCGACGACGTACGGGTGCGCCAGGCCGTCAACTACGCGATCAACAAGGACAACGTGGTCGCCGGCGACGGCGGCACGACGCTGGCCACCAAAGGCAGCGCGATCCAGCCGCCGACCATCCTCGGCCGGGTCGACTACGACCTGTACCCGACCGACCTGAACAAGGCCAAGCAGCTGCTGACCGACGCCGGCGTCGGCGACGGGTTCGAGCTCACCCTCGACGTACGCCCGGTCGCCCGCCAGCAGGGCATGGCGGTCGCGATCCAGGAGTCGCTGAAGCCGCTGAACGTCAACGTCAAGATCAACAACGTGGACACGTCCACGTTCTACGAGGTCATCGGCACGCCCGCGCGCCAGCACGACGCCGCGCTGACCGGCTGGTGCCCGGACTGGTCGTCCGGCGCCACGTTCCTGCCGCCGCTGTTCGACGGCCGCAACATCTTCGCCAAGGGCAACTCCAACCTCGCCCAGATCAACGACCCGGAGATCAACAAGAAGATCGACGAGATCGCCGCGCTGACCGACGTCACCGCCGCCAACGCCGCCTACGGCGCGCTGGACAAGCAGATCATGGAGAAGGCCCCCATCGTGCCCCTGCTGTACGAGAAGAACGTCACGGTCCTCGGCGAGAACATCGCCGGCGCCTACCTGAACGACTCGTACTCCGGCGGCATCGACTACGTCTCCGTCGGGCTCAAGGACCCGAGCAAGTAGGCATGGCTACCGCCACACTGGATGCGAAGGCGGGCGCCCCCGCGGCGCCCGCCACGGAGGGGCGCCGGATCGCCAGGGCGCTGCTGCGCGACCGGGGCGCCGTCCTCAGCATGGCCTTCCTCGTCCTGGTCGTCCTGATGGCGATCGGCGCGCCGCTGATCAGCGCCGTCACCGGGCACGGGCCGAACGAGTTCGACCCGGCCGCGATCGACACCGACCTCGGCGGGCTGCCGCGCGGCTCGTTCGGCGGCATCAGCGGCGAGCACCTGCTCGGCGTGGAGCCGCAGAACGGCCGCGACATCCTCGCCCGCATCGCCTACGGCGCCCGCGTGTCCTTCCTGATCGCGATCTCGGCGACCGTGCTGACGACCCTGCTCGGCGTGGTCCTCGGCATGCTGGCCGGGTTCTACCAGGGCTGGGTCGACCAGGTGATCTCGCGGGTCATGGACTTCCTGATGGCCTTCCCCGCGCTGATCTTCATGATCGCGATCCTGTCGTCGCTGCCGGCCGGCAACCGCTCGGTGCTGCTGGTCGCCGTGATCACCGTGTTCGGCTGGCCGTACCTGGCCCGGGTGGTGCGGGGGCAGACGCTCACGCTGGTGAACAGGGAGTTCGTCGAGGCGGCCCGCGCGTCAGGGGCCTCCACCCGCGCGATCGTGTTCAAGGAGATCCTGCCGAACCTGCGCAACTCCCTCATCGTCATGACGACGCTGGCCGTGCCCGGCTACATCGGCACCGAGGCCGGGCTGTCCTTCCTCGGCGTCGGCGTCACCCCGCCGACCCCGTCGTGGGGTCAGATGATCTCCGGCGCGGTGGGCTGGTACGCGACCGACCCGATGTACTTCGCCATCCCCGGCCTGTTCCTGTTCCTGACGGTGCTCTCGCTGACCGTGCTCGGCGACCGCGTACGGGCCGCCGCCGACTCAGGGGAGGCGTCCTGATGCCCCGTTACCTCGCCGGCCGGATCGCCGGGCTGGTCGGGCTGCTGTTCCTGGTCTGCCTGTTCACCTACCTGATCTTCTTCAAGCTGTCGGCGGACCCGGCGCTGATGATCTGCGGCAAGACCTGCACCCCCGACCGCATCGAGCAGATCCGCACCTCGCTGGGGCTCGACGAGCCGTTCGTCACCCAGTTCTGGAACTACCTGAGCGGCCTGGTCGCCGGGCGCGACTACGGGACCGGGGCGAACCTCGTCCACTGCCCGGCGCCCTGTCTCGGCTACTCGTTCCAGACCAACCAGTCGGTGACGCAGATGATCGTGGACCGGCTGCCGGTCAGCGCCACCGTGGCGGTGGGCGCGGCCGTGCTGTGGCTGATCGTCGGCATCGCGGCCGGGCTGCTCAGCGCGGTCAAGGAGGGCTCCTGGTGGGACAGGGCCGCCATGGGCCTGGCCCTCGGCGGCTCCAGCATCCCCAACTACGTGCTCGCCCTCGCTCTGCAGTACGTGCTGGTCGTCAAGCTGCAGATCCTGCCGTTCCCGTCGGCGGTGCCCTTCTCGGAGGACCCGGTGCTCTGGTTCCAGTCGTACCTGATGCCGTGGCTCGTCCTCGCCACCGGGTACGCCTGCCTCTACGCCCGCCTGACCAGGGCGAACGTCATCGACACGCTGGCGCAGAACTTCATGCGCACCGCGCGTTCGAAGGGCCTGAGCCCCGCGCTCACCATGCGCAGGCACGCGCTGCGTCCCGCGCTGACCCCGATCGTGACGATCTTCGGCATGGACTTCGCCGCGCTGCTCGGCGGCGCGCTGATCACCGAGACCGTCTTCGGGCTCAACGGCGTCGGCAAGATGGCCGCCGACTCCATCGCCAAGAACGACCAGCCGGTGATCATGGCGGTCACCCTGCTGGCCGCGTTCTTCGTCATGGCCGGGAACGTCATCGTCGACCTGCTCTACACCGGCCTCGACCCGAGAGTGAGGGTCCAATGAGCGACCTGCTCGTCGTGGAGGACCTCACGGTCACCTTCCCGACCACCCGAGGCCCCGTGGACGTGGTCAAGGACGTGTCGTTCACGGTGGGACGCAACGAGACCGTCGGCATCGTCGGCGAGTCCGGCTCCGGCAAGTCGATGACCAGCCTCGCCGTGATGGGCCTGCTGCCGCGCGGCGCGCTCACGAAGGGCAGCGTCCGGCTGGACGGCGTCGAGCTGCTCGGCCGTTCGGACCGGGAGATGCGCAGGATCAGGGGCGAGCGGACCTCGATGATCTTCCAGGACCCGCTGTCGTCACTGAACCCCTACTACACCGTCGGCCTGCAGATCGAGGAGATGTACCGGGCCCACAGGAAGTGCTCGGCGAAGACCGCGCGCAAGGTGGCCGTCGAGGCGCTGGCCCAGGTCGGCATCCCCGAGCCGGAGCGGCGGGCGGGCCACTACCCGCACCAGTTCTCCGGCGGCCAGCGGCAGCGCATCATGATCGCGATGGCGCTGGTGTGCTCGCCCGCGCTGCTCATCGCCGACGAGCCGACCACCGCGCTCGACGTGACCGTGCAGGCCCAGATCCTGCGCCTGCTCGCCGGGCTGCAGAAGGAGACCGGCACCGGCATGGTGTTCGTCACCCACGACCTGGCCGTCGTCAGCTCCATCGCCACCCGCGTGCTGGTCATGTGCCGCGGCGAACAGGTCGAGTACGGCACCGCCGAGCAGGTCTTCGCCGAGCCTAGGCACGAGTACACGCGGATGTTGCTGGAGAGCATCCCGCGCATCGACGACGAGGTGGTCCTGTGAGTGACGTCCTGCTCCGCGCCCGCGACCTGACCAAGCGCTTCACCCTGGGCGGCCCGTTCGGCCGCAAGGCCGAGTTCACGGCCGTCGACGCGGTCAGCTTCGACGTACGGCTCGGCGAGACCCTGGCGATCGTCGGCGAGTCCGGCAGCGGCAAGTCCACCAGCGCGCGCATGGTCGCCAAGCTGATGGAGCCGACGTCCGGCACGCTGGAGTTCGACGGCGCGGACATCACCCACGCCACCGGCCAGGCCCTGGCCCGGTACCGGGCGAACGTGCAGGTCGTCTTCCAGGACCCGTTCTCCTCGCTCAACCCCCGGCACACCGTCGAGCGCATCCTCATGGCGCCGCTCGACTACCAGGGCATCGCGCCGAAGGGCGGGCGGCGGGCGTACACGGCGGAGCTGATGGAGCGGGTCGGGCTCAACCCCGACCACGCGCACCGGTACCCGGCCCAGTTCTCCGGCGGGCAGGCGCAGCGCATCGGCATCGCCCGCGCGCTCGCGGTCAACCCGAAGCTGGTGATCTGCGACGAGGCCGTCTCCGCGCTGGACGTCTCCGTGCAGGCCCAGGTCATCGAGCTGCTGCGGCGGCTGCAGCGGGAGAGCGGGTTCAGCTACATCTTCATCGCCCACGACCTCGCGGTGGTCCGGCAGCTCGCGCAGCGGGTGGCGGTCATGTGCAAGGGCAAGATCGTGGAGCAGGGTCCGTGCGACGAGGTGTTCGCCGGCCCCCGCGACGACTACACCCGGACGTTGCTGGCCGCGATCCCACGCATCAACCCCGAGTGGGACCGCAGGAGGAGGGCCGCCTCATGAGCAGGACCTACATGATGCCCGGCATGCTCGTACGCGAGCACGTCGTCCCCGTGCCGCTCGACTGGGCCGACCCGGCCCGCGGCGAGATCGAGATCTTCTTCCGCGAGTTCGCCGACCCGGCGCGCGACCGGGAGGACCTGCCGTGCCTGGTGTACCTCCAGGGCGGACCCGGCGGCAAGGGCCCGCGCCCGCTGACCGCCGACGGCTGGATCGGCCAGGCGCTCCGTACGCACCGGGTGATCCTCATGGACCAGCGCGGCACCGGCCGCAGCACCCGGATCGACGGCCGCCGCATGAGCGCCTTCGCCACCCCGCAGGAGGGCGCGGACTTCCTGGCGTGCTTCAGGGCCGACTCGATCGTGGCCGACCACGAGCACGTGCGCAGGACGTTCTTCGGCGGCCGCCGCTGGAGCACGCTCGGCCAGTCGTACGGCGGCTTCCTGACGCTGACGTACCTGTCGAAGGCTCCCGAGGGGCTGAGCGGGTGCCGCGTCACCGGCGGGCTGCCGGGGCTCGACCCGTCGGCGGCCGAGGTCTACCGGCGCACGTACCCGCGCGTCGAGGCCAAGAACAAGGAGTTCTACCGGCGTTACCCGCAGCACGTCGAGCAGGTCGCGCGCGTCGCCGACCGGCTCGCGGACGGCGGCGTGCGCCTGCCCGACGGCGACCCGTTCACCGTGCGGCGCTTGCAGTGGCTCGGCCTCGACTTCGGCATGAAGCCCGGGTACGAGCGCATGCACTACCTGCTCGACGAGGCGTTCAACGGCGGCGAGCTGTCGGCCACGTTCCTGCACCAGGTGCTCGCGCGTACGGGCTGCGCCGACAACCCGCTGTTCGCGGCGCTCCAGGAGAGCAT
>JABFVJ010000508.1 GCA_013362835.1 Nonomuraea sp.
CAGGACGGCGCCGTCGGCGCACATCCGGGCGATGCCCGGCCTGCGCTGGGAGAGGTCGCGCTCGACGTAGGCGTCGAGGCTGGTCTCACTGTGCACGAACAGCTCGACGGGCCAGCCGTGCCAGCGCAGGGACTCGCGGTAGGGCACGGCCAGCCCGTCGAGCACCACGACGACGTCGAGGTCGGAGGTGCTGGTGCGGCGCTCGGTGAGCACGCTGCCGCCGACGAAGGCGTACAGGGCGCCGGGGAACAGCTCCTCGACGAGGGCGCGCGCGACGCTGACGGGGTCCATGCGGTCAGCCTAGGACCCCGGCCGCCGTCCGAAGATCGGTTCAGCTGAACTCGGTCAGCGTGCGCTCGGCCTCCTCCAGCCACGAGCGACGGGCGACCAGCGCCTCCTCGGCCTCCTTGACGTCCTTGGCCCGGCCGGCGGCCTGCGCCTTGGACAGCCGCTTCTCCAGCTGCTCGATGGAGGTGCGGAGCTGGTCGACCGCGCTCTGGGCGCGGGCCCTGGCCTCGGGGTTGGAACGCTTCCACTCGGCGTCCTCGGCCTTGCGCACGGCTTCGTCGACCTTGCGCAGGCCGCCTTCGAGCCGGTCGCGCTGCTCGCGCGGCACCGGGCCGGCGGCCTCCCAGCGCTCCAGGATGTGGCGCAGCGCCGCCCTGGCCGTGCGTACGTCGGTGACCGGGAGGATCTTCTCGGCCTCGGCCAGCAGAACCTCCTTGACCTCGGCGTTGGCCGCGAGCGAGGCGTCACGCTCGGCGAACACCGCAGAGCGGGCCTGGAAGAACTGGTCCTGGGCGCCCTTGAAGCGCGCCCACAGCTCGTCCTCGACCTCGCGCGAGGCGCGCCCGGCGGTCTTCCACTGCTGCATCAGCTCGCGGTAGACCGCCGCCGTGGTGCCCCAGTCGGTGGAGCCGGCGATGGCCTCGGCCTCGGCGACGATGCGCTCCTTGGCCGCGCGTACGCCCTCGCGCTGCTCGTCGAGCCCCGCGAAGTACTGCTTGCGCCGCTTGGCGAAGGCGGTGCGGGCGGCCGACAGGCGCTTCCACAGCGCGGCCTCGGTGACCCGGTCGATGCGGTCGGCGGCCTTCCACTCCTCCACGAGCTGGCGCAGCCGTTCGCCGCCCGACTTCCAGTGGGTGGTCTCGTCGGCGATGCGCTCGGCCTCGGCGACGATGCGCTCCTTGATCGTCCTGGCCTCGGCGCGCGCCTGCTCGCGGGCGGCCTTGACCTCCTCGCGGCGCTGGCCGACGAGCTCGGTCAGGCCGTCGAGGCGGGCCGTCAGCGCGCCCAGGTCGCCGACGGCGTGGGCGTCGGCGACGGCCTCGCGCAGCTTGGCGATGCTCGCCTCGGCCTGCGCGGGCGCCAGGTCGGTGCCCTTGACGCGCTGTTCGAGGAGCTGCACCTGGCCGGCCAGCTCGTCGTACTTGCGATGGAAGTAGGCCAGTGCCTCTTCGGGTTCACCGGCCTGCCAGGAGCCGACGGCCCGCTCTCCCTCAGCCGTACGCACGTAGACGGTGCCGTCGTCGTCTACCCGGCCCCACGGGTCGGTGCTCACCGTGTCCTCCCGCACTATCCATCAGACCCTTCGGGACTACTTCGTCCCTAGTTTGTATTACGTCAGCTCTTGCCGGCGATTGTCACGTCTTTGATTTCGACGGTTTGCTTCGGTGCTCCGGTCCCATCCTCCATGGGCGTGATCACGCCCGCTTTGTTGACCTTGTCCAGGATGTCCAGCCCCTTGGTGATCGTACCCACAGGCGTGTAATCCGGGGTGAGCCCGAGATCGCCGTAAACGAGGAAGAACTGGCTGCCCGTCGTGCCCGGCGCGCTCGTCTTGGCCATCGCCATGGTGCCCCGCTTGTACGTGGCCCCCGTCAGGTTCTCCTCGGCCATCACGTAGCCGGGCCCGCCCGCGCCGTCCTGGCTCTTGCCGTCGGCCTTGGCCGTCGGGTCGCCGCACTGCAGCATCGGGAACTTGTCGCTGCCCAGACGGTGGCACTTGCTGCCGTCGTAGAACTTCTTCTCCGCCAGGTAGGCGAGCGAGTTGGTCGTGCACGGCGCCTTGGCGTTGTCGAGCTCGACCACGATGTCGCCCAGGTTCGTCTTGAACGTCATCGTCTTCTTGGCCGGCTCGGTCTTGACCTTGGTCGGCGGCATGCCGACGTCCTTGACCTGACCGCCGGCCGCCTCCTCGACGTAGTCGCACGTGCCGGTCGCCGCGTTGTACGGCTTCGGCCCCGTGGTCGCCGCCGCCGAGGCGGTGTCGGCGGGGGACGCCGACGGCGAGGCGGACGCCTCGGTCTTCGAGTCGCCGCCGCCGAGCAGCGCGACCGCGGCGACGATGCCGCCGACCACGACCACCACGCCGACCGTCGAGCCGATGATCGCGGTGCGCTTGGCCTTCTGCTCGCGCTCGATGCGGCGCTGCATCTGCCGCTCGTAGTGCTCACGTGCCAGCTGCTTCTGCCGGTCCTTGCCCGTGGCCACCGCTTTGCCTCCCATAGTCAATCAACTGAGGTGGGCGAATCGTATCGGCCAATGGGTAATGATTCGCAGCCCGGCGACCCGCACCGGTACCCTTCGGTTACATTCCCATTGGCTTTTCGACGAGATCACCTGAGGCAGATGCTCATCGCAGGCTTCCCCGCAGGGGCCCTCCAGACCAATTGTTACGTCGTCGCGCCCGCGGCCGGCGAGGAGTGCGTGATCGTCGATCCTGGCCAGGACGCCGCCGAGGGCGTCGACGAGCTGCTGCGCGAGCACCGGCTCAAGCCGGTCGCGGTGCTGCTCACCCATGGTCACCTCGACCACGTGTGGTCGGTCGCCCCGGTCTGCGGGGCGCGTGACGTACCGGCGTGGATCCACCCGGAGGACCGCCACCTGCTCAGCGACCCGTCGGCGGGATGGGGCGGCGGCGCCTCGATGTTCGGCGGCGTCACGCTGGCCGAGCCCGACGACGTGCGCGAGCTGACCGACGGCGCCGAGCTCGAGCTCGCCGGCCTCGATCTCGTGGTCGACCACACGCCCGGCCATACCAGGGGGTCGGTGAGCTTCCGGCTGCCCGGTGACGAGATCATGTTCTCGGGCGACCTGCTGTTCGCCGGCTCCATCGGCCGCGCCGACCTTCCCGGCGGCGACTACGCGACCATCCTGCGCAGCCTGGCTACCAAGTGTCTGCCGCTGCCTGACGATACGGTCGTCCTGCCGGGCCACGGACCACAGACCACGATCGGCCGCGAGCGCGCTACCAACCCATACCTGAAGGAAGCGGCGCCGCAGGCCGGTCCCACACGAGGGATCTAATGAGCTTCCAAGCACCGAAAGGCACCTTCGACTGGCTGCCGCCCAGCTCCGAGCGCATCCTGGCCGTGCGCGAGGCGCTGTCCGCCCCGCTCAGGCGAGCGGGCTACGGATACGTCGAGACCCCCGTCTTCGAGGACACCGACCTGTTCAAGCGGGGCGTGGGCGAGTCGACCGACGTCGTCACCAAGGAGATGTACACCTTCCCCGACAAGGCGGGCAGGTCGCTGACGCTGCGCCCCGAGGGCACCGCCTCGGTCGTGCGCGCCGTGCTCCAGCACAACCTGCACAACGGCCAGCTCCCCGTCAAGCTGTGGTACTCCGGCAGCCAGTTCCGCTACGAGCGCGCGCAGAGGGGCCGCTACCGCCACTTCTGGCAGGTCGGCGCCGAGGCGTTGGGCTCCGAGGACCCGGCGCTCGACGCCGAGCTGATCGTGCTCGGCGCGCGCGGCTTCGCCTCGCTCGGGCTCAAGCAGGTCAGGCTGCTGCTCAACTCGCTCGGCGACAAGAACTGCCGCCCCGCCTACCGGGCCGCGCTGCAGGAGTTCCTGCGCGGGCTCGACCTCGACGAGGAGACCAGGGCCCGGATCGAGATCAACCCGTTGCGGGTGCTCGACGACCGGCGGCCCGAGGTGCAGGCCCAGCTCACGGGCGCGCCGTTGGTCGTCGACCACCTGTGCAAGCCGTGCGAGGTCTACCACGAGGAGGTCCGCTCGCTGCTCACCGCCTCGGGCGTGGCCTTCGAGGACGACCCGCGGCTGGTGCGCGGCCTCGACTACTACACGCGCACGACGTTCGAGTTCGTCCACGGCGGGCTCGGCTCGCAGGCGGCCGTCGGCGGCGGCGGCCGCTACGACGGGCTCAGCGAGGTGCTCGGCGGCCCGCCGCTGCCCAGCGTGGGCTGGGCGCTCGGCGTCGACCGCACCTACCTCGCCATGGAGGCCGAGGGTCTGATCGACGAGGCGGCGCACAGCCGCGTCCAGGTGTACGGTGTCCCGCTGGGTGACGACGCCCGCCGACGCATGTTCCTGCTCGTCTCCGAGCTGCGCGAGGCGGGAGTCAGCGCCGACATGGCCTTCGGCGGCAAGGGGCTCAAGGGCGCGATGAAGGGCGCCGACCGCTCGGGCGCCCGGTTCGCGCTGATCCTGGGCGAGCGTGACCTCGCGGCCGAGGCCGTGCAAGTGAAGGACCTGACCACCGCTGAGCAGACCGAGGTGCCCTTGGCCGAGGTCGTCGACTTTTTGAAAGGGAAACTGCAGTGATCCGCACGCACAAGGCCGGGTCGCTCCGCGAGGAGCACACCGGGCAGCAGGTGACGCTCGCAGGATGGGTGGCCCGCCGCCGTGACCACGGCGGCGTGGTCTTCATCGACCTGCGCGACGCCTCCGGCTCGGCGCAGGTGGTCTTCCGCGAGGAGGACCACGCCCACGACCTGCGCGCCGAATACTGCGTGCAGGTCGTCGGCCAGGTCAGGGTCCGCCCCGAGGGCAACGAGAACCCCGAGCTGCCCACCGGCGCGATCGAGGTCGTGGCCGAGCGGGTCGAGGTGCTGAGCGAGTCCGCGCCGCTGCCGTTCCCGATCGAGGGCAACGTGGGGGTGTCGGAGGAGGCGCGGCTCAAGTACCGCTACCTCGACATCCGCCGCCAGCAGGTCGCGAGCGCCATGCGCACCCGCTCCAAGGCCACCTACCTGGCCAACGAGGTGATGCACGAGCTCGGCTTCGTCTACGTCGAGACCCCGACGCTCACCCGCTCCACCCCCGAGGGCGCGCGCGACTTCCTGGTGCCGGTGCGCCTGCAGCCCGGCAACTGGTACGCCCTGCCGCAGTCGCCCCAGCTGTTCAAGCAGCTCCTCCAGGTCGCCGGCCTGGAGCGCTACTACCAGCTCGCCAAGTGCTACCGCGACGAGGACCTGCGGGCCGACCGCCAGCCGGAGTTCACCCAGATCGACGTCGAGATGTCCTTCGTCGACCAGGAGGACGTCATCCAGGTCGGCGAGACGCTGATCGGCCGGCTGTGGAAGGAGATCCTCGGCTACGAGATCCCCATGCCGCTGCCGCGCATGACCTACGCCGACGCGATGGCCCGCTACGGCTCCGACAAGCCCGACCTGCGCTTCGGCCAGGAGCTCGTCGAGATGACCGGCTACTTCGCGAGCACGTCGTTCCGCGTCTTCCAGGCCGACTACGTCGGCGCCGTGGTCATGCCCGGCGGCGCCTCGCAGACGCGCAAGGAGCTCGACGGCTGGCAGGAGTGGGCGCGCAGCCGCGGGGCCAAGGGCCTGGCGTACGTGCTGGTCCAGGACGACGGCACGCTCGGCGGCCCGGTCGCCAAGAACCTGTCGGAGGAGGAGCTGTCGGGCCTGGCGGCCAAGGCCGGCGCCGAGCCGGGCGACGCGATCTTCTTCGCCGCCGGCGCCCGCGCCTCCGCCCGCGACCTGCTGGGCGCGGCCCGGCTGGAGATCGGCCGCCGCTGCGGCCTGATCGACGAGTCGAAGTGGTCGTTCCTGTGGGTGGTCGACGCCCCCATGTTCGAGGAGGACGGCGAGGGCGGCTGGACGGCCGTGCACCACCCGTTCACCGGCCCCAAGCCGGAGTGGGCCGACAACTTCCAGGACCACCCGGGCGAGGCCCTGGCCTACGCCTACGACATGGTCTGCAACGGCATGGAGATCGGCGGCGGCTCGATCCGTATCCACCGGGCCGAGATGCAGCAGCGGGTCTTCGACGTGCTCGGCATCTCCAAGGAGGAGGCCGAGAGCAAGTTCGGCTTCCTGCTCGAGGCGTTCAACTACGGCCCGCCCCCGCACGGCGGCATCGCCTACGGCTGGGACCGGATCTGCATGCTGCTGTCCGGCGGCGACTCGATCCGCGACGTGATCGCGTTCCCGAAGACGGCCTCCGGCTTCGACCCGCTCACCGCCGCGCCGACGCCGATCACGGCCGTCCAGCGCAAGGAGGCGGGCGTCGACGCCCAGCCCAAGAGCGAGGCGTAGCACGAAAGAACGGCGGGCCCCCACACCGGGGGCCCGCCGTTCTCGCGTTACTTGACGGTGACGCTCTTGATGATGATCGGGTTCTTCGGGGCGGTCGAGCCGCCGTCGCCGACGATGTCGTCGCCGTTGACGATGACGCCGTCCTTGGCCACCTTCTCGATGATCTCCAGGCCGGAGCGGACCATGCCGAGCACCGAGTACTGCGGCTCCAGCTGGCCGTTCTCGTCCGACAGCGAGATGGCGAACTGGCTGCTGTTCTGCCCCGCCGCGCCGTCGGGCTGCGTCAGGAAGACCACGCCCCTGGTGTAGGACATCCCGCCGACGGCCTCGTCGCCGAACACGTAGCCGGCCGTGCCCTGGCCGTCGGTCGGGTTCCTGCCGTCGGCCTTGGCCTGCGGGTCGCCGCACTGCAGCAGGAACAGGCCGGCCGTCTCCGGCGTCACCAGCCGGTGGCACTTGGTGTTGTCGTAGAAGTGCTTCTTCGACAGGAACGCCATCGAGTTGACCGAGCACGGGGTGGCGTTCGGGTCGACGTCGATGACGATGTCGCCGTGGTTGGTGCTCACCGTCATCGTCTTGAGCTTGAGGTTGGGCTTCTTGCCCGGCAGCCCCACGAACTTGTTGGGCGCCGAGTCGTCCCGCTTGTACGTGCACGAGACCTTGCCCGCGGCCCTCGGCGTGCTGCTCGGCAGCTCCGTGGGTGCGGCGGAGGTCGTGCTGGCGGAGGGCGAGGGCGTGCTCGCCGCCTCGGCCGCCGTCTTGTCGCCGTTGTTGACCAGGGTGGTCGCGGCGAAGATGCCGCCCGCCACCACGACGACGGCCACGCCCGCGCCGATGAAGGTGTTCCGCCTGGCTTTGGCGGTCTGCTCGGCCGCGCGCTTCGCCTGCCGCTCCTTGTGCTCCCGAGCCAGCTCGCTCTGGCGGTCGTCGCCGCTCACCGGTTGTCTCCTTCAACTTTGCCGACATATGACCAAACAACTCCGCGAATGCTACCGGCCCTCGATATGTGCCGGGCGTAAGTGGCGAAAGCCGCTGACTGGGGCAAGAGGGATCAAGAACCATTCGGCGCCGGGATCCGTAGTCCAGGTGAGCCCCTTAGGAGAGCCATGTTCGACCAGATCCTCGGCTTGCCGGCGCATCCCCTGATCATCCATTTCGCCGTGGTGCTGACGGCGCTGCTCGTCGCGGCCGCGCCGGCGTACGCGCTGCTGCCCCGCGTACGCTCCCTGACGGCCTGGGCGCTCGTGCTGCTGTCGGTGGCCGCGCCCGTGGCGGTCTTCGCGGCCAAGGAGAGCGGCGAGAGCCTCAAGCGTGCCCGCTTCGGCTCGCTCGACGGCCCGCTCGCCGCCCGGATCTCGGCGCACGAGAGCTTCGCGACCCCGCTGCTGCTGTCGGTGCTCGGCCTCGCGGCCGCGTCCCTGGCCCTCGTGTACGCCGGCACCCCCGGCCGCGGCTCGGTGACGTCCGACCGGTTCGGCAGGCCCGTCACGCTCGTCCTGTCGGCGCTGACGGTGGTCCTGGCCGCCGTGGCGGGCTATTTCGTGTTCCAGGCCGGGGACTCCGGGGCCAGGGCCGTCTGGGCGGCCTGACGCCGCCGCCCAGCGTGTAATCTCGCGTTGTGGATAGCCTGTTCGATTCGGCGGCTGAGGAGGCCACCCCGCAGCCCCTCGCGGTGCGGATGCGCCCGCGCACCCTCGACGAGGTGATCGGCCAGCGACACCTGCTCGGCCCCGGCACCCCGCTGCGGCGGCTGGTCGAGAGCGAGGCCCCCATGTCGCTGTTCCTGTGGGGCCCGCCGGGCACGGGCAAGACCACGCTCGCCTACGTCGTCTCCAACGTCACCAAGCGCCGCTTCGTCGAGATCTCCGCCGTCTCGGCCGGGGTCAAGGACGTACGCGCCGCCATCGACAACGCCCGGCGCGAGCTCGGCATGAGCGGCCGCCAGACCGTGCTGTTCGTCGACGAGGTCCACCGCTTCAACAAGGCCCAGCAGGACGCCCTGCTGCCCGCCGTGGAGAACCGCTGGGTCACCTTCATCGGCGCCACCACCGAAAACCCCTCCTTCTCGGTCATCTCGCCGCTGCTGTCGCGCTCGCTGCTGCTCACGCTGGAGTCCCTGACCGACGACGACATCCGCGCGGTCCTGGAGCGCGCCGTGTCCGACCCGCGCGGCCTCGGCGGCCGCGCCACGCTGGCTCCGCAGGCCCTCGACCATCTCGTACGCCTGGCCGGCGGCGACGCCCGCAGGTCGCTCACCTACCTGGAGGCCGCCGCCCTGCTGGCCGGCGACGTCACCGTCGAGGTCGTGGAGAAGGCCGCCGACAAGGCCGCCGTGCGCTACGACCGCCAGGGCGACCAGCACTACGACGTGATCAGCGCGTTCATCAAGTCGATGCGCGGCTCCGACGCCGACGCGGCGCTCCACTACCTCGCCCGCATGATCGAGGCCGGCGAGGATCCGCGCTTCATCGCCCGCCGCGTCGTCATCTTCGCCTCCGAGGACGTCGGCATGGCCGACCCCACGTGCCTGCAGACGGCGGTCGCCGCCGCCCAGGCCGTGCAGCTCATCGGGCTGCCCGAAGGCCAGATCAACCTCGCCCACGCCGTCATCCACTGCGCCATGGCCCCCAAGTCCAACGCGGTCGTCAAGGCCATCGGGGCGGCGATCGGCGACGTGCGCAAGGGGCTCATCGGGCAGGTCCCCGGCCACCTGCGCGACGCCCACTACCCGGGCGCGGCCAAGCTGGGCCACGGCGACGGCTACAAGTACCCCCACGACTTCGACCACGGCCTCGTGCGCCAGGACTACGCGCCCGAGCAGGTGCGCGAGCGCCGCTACTACGAGCCCACCCGCCACGGCGCCGAGGCCCCCGTGGCCGACCGCTGGTCCAGGATCCGCGACTTCCTGCGCGGCTCCTGACCTCCGGCCCCGCTAGATTGATCGACACCATGACCGACTACCGCGCCGCCTTCGACGCCTCGATCACCTTCGGCAACGGCGGCGATCTCACCGTCCACGGCTTCCGGGTCGACCT
>JABFVJ010000506.1 GCA_013362835.1 Nonomuraea sp.
GCGGCCAGGCCGTACGCGAGCGCCAGGCACGCCGCCGCCAGCGCGAGCGTGCCGATCAGCATGGGCAGCAGGCCGCCGGGGACGAGCGCGTAGTCGCTGATCAGCGGCTGCTCGGGCAGGGCCGCCTGCGCGTAGCCGAGCGCGCCCGCGGCCGTCACGGCTCCGGCCACCGGCCAGAGCACCGCGCGCCAGGTCATCGTCCCACCTCGTCGTAGATCTGCTCGAAGCGGGCGAGCGACGACTGGTCGTCGTGGGTGAGCGCCAGCTCGCGGCTGGCCCTGCCGAGCCGGGCGCGCAGGTCGTCGTCGGTGAGGACGGCGGTCAGGTGCCTGGCCAGCGCGACCACGTCGCCCGGCTGGTAGAGGTAGCCGTTGCCGTCGACCAGGTGCGGCAGCGCCATCGCGTCGGCGGCCACCACCGGCAGGCCGCTCGCCATCGCCTCCAGCGTGGCGATGCTCTGCAGCTCGGCGATGCCCGGCATGGCGAACACGTCGGCGGCGGCGAACGCCTGCGGCATGCTCTCGTCGGGCACGAACCCGAGGAAGGACACCCGGTCGGCCACCCCGATGCGCCTGGCCAGCTTCTCCAGCTCCGCGCGCTGGGTGCCGCGCCCGACGAACGCCATTTGCGCGTCGGTCTCGTTGAGCACGAGGGGCAGGGCGCGGACGAGCTCGTCGAGGCGCTTCTCCTCGTCCAGGCGGCCCACGAACAGGACGGTCGGCCGGTCGGGCAGGTCGAACCGCTTGCGCGCCCACATCTTCGGCTCGGAGTGCGGGTGGAACCTGCCGAGGTCGATGCCGCACGAGACGGCCTCGACCTCGCGGGAGAAGCCCTGGTCGGCCAGCAGCCTGGCGGCGAGCGGGGTGGGCGTGGTGATGTGGTCGGCCCGCTTGAAGATCCGGCTGAAGTCGCGCCAGGCCAGCCGGCCCGCCCTGGCCCGCAGCCCGGCCGGTACGTGCCCGAACTGGAAGAGGTTGTCGGGCATGAAGTGGTTCGTGGCCACGACCGGCACGCCACGGCGGCGGGCGGCGGCGATGGCGGCCCTGCCGACCACGAAGTGGCCCTGGGTGTGCAGCACGTCCGGCTCGATGTTCTCGATCAGCCGGTCGAGCCTGGTCGGGACGGTGACCCGCATGGTGGGGTGCACCAGCAGCGGGGCCGAGCGCAATCGGTGGACGACCACGCCGTCGACCACGTCGGCGCTGGCCGGGCCCGACTCGGACTGGCAGACCACGTGCACCTCGTTGCCGCGCGCGGCGAGGCCGGTGGCCAGGCGGTGGGTGAAGTAGGCGGCGCCGTTCACGTCGGGGGGATAGGTGTCGGTGGAGATCAGGACGCGGCGGGGACGCTGCGGCGCGGGGGCGAGCTGAGCGTGGTCGGTGACGTTGTGCAGGGGCATGGCCATGACGGTGACTCCAGTTTCACAAGGGGAACCGGCTGGGGGAGGGCCGGAGGACGAACAGGGGATTGCGGGCAGGGGATCGCGGTCAGGCGAGGTCGTTGCGCGCCTCCAGCGGGGTCGTACGGGCGAGGGCGACCGTGCCGGCGGCGGTCAGCGCGGCCGCCGCGAGCGGCGCGAGGCCGGTCGGCAGCGGCTCGCCGAGCAGCAGCGCCCCGAACGCCACGGCGGTGAGCGGGTCGGCGATCTGCAGCGAGGCGAACGAGACGCCGAAATGGCCGACGGCGTAGGCGCGCTGCAACATCATGAGCGCGAGCAGCAGCGGCACCGGCAGGGCCAGCAGGTACCACCAGTTCCAGCCGCCGTCCACGAGCACGCGCATGAGCGTGGCGGTGGCGCCGTACAGGACGCCTGAGCTCGTCGCCAGCAGCGCGGCGCGGCCGGCGGGGGAGGCGATCTTCGAGCCCGCCCACAGCAGCACCGCCGCGACGCCGGCCACGGCGAGCAGGGTGAGCACGCCCTGGGGGCTGAGCCGGGTGGGGCCGTCGGACTCGGGGACCAGCAGCACCAGCCCGATCAGGCCGGCCGCGACCACACCGGCCGCGCCCAGCTCCTTGCGTGAGGGCCGGCGGCCGTGCAGCGCGGCCGCGATGGGCAGCGCGAACAGCAGGCTCGCCACCCCCATCGGCTGGACGACGGTCAGCGGGCCGAGCCCGAGCGCGACGATGTGCAGGCCGCCGCCCGCCGCGATGGAGACGCCGCCGATCAGCCAGCGCGGCCTGCGCAGCAGGGTCAGCAGGGCGGGCTTCGCCGAGCCCGCCGCCTCGAACTGCTGCAGCGCGGCGCCGAGCGCGAAGAACAGCGAACCGACCAGCGCGATCGCCGCGGCCAGCACAGTCATGCGCACTCCCTTCAGACGGATGGTTGCCAGGCAGGGTCAAACGGACGTGTCCACCGGAAGACGTTCCGGAGAAGGCTGGATGGCGCGCCGCTTCCTGAGCCAGCGGACGAGCTCGACGACGCCGGTGACGGACAGCGCGATCCCGAGGCCCAGCAGCAGGCCCTTGATCGGGTCGTTCTCGAAGGCCATGCCGCCGAAGAAGCCGATCAGCCCGGAGTAGACCGCCCACGAGCTCGCCGCGATGGCGTCGAAGAAGGTGAACGAGCGCAGCGGATGCCCGACGGCGCCCATGGTCAGCGTCGTCGCCGTACGTCCGCCCGGGATGTACCTGGCCACGACGAGTACGAGCCCGCCACGCTCGGCGAGCGCGCCACGCGCCCAGACGAAGGCCTTCTTGCCCCGCAGCCTGCCCGCCGACCTGTTGCCGATCAGGTAGGAGATGTGATCGCCCGCGAACGCGCCGAGAGCCGCGACCACGATCACCAGCGCCAGGTTCGTCTCACCCGAGGCGGCGAACACCGCCGCGGTGATGACCGACGTCTCGGCCGGCACGACCGGGAAGAACCCGTCGAGCAGCGCCAGGGCGAACAGCGCCGCGTACAGCCATGGCGAGGACATCACCTGTTGGATCAGGTCGAGAATGGCGTGCGACATATGCGTGTACTCCGATCGTTAGGGCACTCACACAGCGTGTCGGTGCGAGCGGGACGGGAACATCGGGGATGCCCCCGGTCCGACGCGGGCCCGTCCCCTAGGAGGGTCAGGGCCGCTCACCCCATGAAGGTAGAAACTCCGCTGGTCACGGCACATCGGACGATCGGCACGCGCCACCCCCTACTTTCGTCGGGGGCGACGCTGCGACCTCCGCGTGACACCATCGATCAAACCGGCTGGCGGCCTGGGAAACAGGAGTGGAGGTATCCGCCTTTTGGGTGGAGTTAGCCCTACCGTGCGGGCGGTACCAGGCCCCACCCTGACCTTCGTCAGGGTCGCCGCCTGACTTTCGGGCGCACCGGGCCCGCCCCGCGCCCGGATACCGTCGGTGCGTGAACCGTCTGCGCCGCGAGAACCGCCGTCAGGTCGTCTCCGACCTGGTGCTCTGGGCCGTGCTGGCCGTCTTCGTGATGGCCATGGGCCCCGACCCGTTCGTCGAGCCGACCGGGTTCGCGATCGTGTCCGTGCCCAGGATGGCGCTCGCCGCGCTGGCCGTGCTCGTCGGACGGCCCTGGCCGCTGGCGGCGCTGGTGCTGCTGCTGCCGCTCGGCCCGTGGAGCTTCACGGAGGGCTTCGCCACGGTCGACCTGACGTGGATATTGCCCCGCCGCAACGTCAAGATCTTCCCGCTGCTCGCGTCCTCGCCGTTCATCATCTGGTACGCCTACCTGACCGGCCGGCGCATGACCAGGCTGTGGCCGGCGGGCACCGTGTTCTGCCTGATCGCGGTCGTCGGATGCGCCGTCGTGCTGGTCCAGGGCGGCGACCTCGGCCTGTGGGTGTCCATGGGCACCGCCCTCGTCGGCACGTACGTGCTGCCGTACCTGCTGGGGCTGCTCCGGCGCGGGCTGCTGCAGCAGCGGCGGCAGGCGAGGCTGTCGGTCGAGGCGCAGGCGCGGCTGCGCGAGCGGGCGCGGATCGCGCGCGAGATGCACGACTCGCTCGGCCACGACCTGGCGCTGATCGCGGTACGGGCCGCCGGGCTCGAACTGGCCCCCGGCCTCGCCCCGGAGCAGGTGAGGTCGGCCGGCGAGCTGCGCCTCGCGGCGGCCGACGCGACCGAGCGGCTGCGCCAGATCATCGGCCTGCTGCGCGAGGACGCCGAGCCGGCCCCGCTGTCCCCGCTGGACGAGGACCTCGCCGACCTGGTCGGCAGGGCCAGGGACTCCGGCATGTCGATCACCCTGGACCTGTCGCCGGGCCCGGTGCCCGGACTGGCGCACGCCGTCGTGCAGGAAGGGCTCACGAACGCGGCCAAGCACGCCCCGGGAGCGCCGGTCACGGTGACGGTCGCGCCGCACCGGGTGGTGGTGCGCAACGGCCCGGCGCGCTCGCGTCCCACGGCCGTGCCCGGCGGTCTGGGGCTCGCGGGGCTGCGCGAGCGCGTACGCCTGGCAGGCGGCACGCTGACCGCGGGCCCCGACGGCGACGGCTTCAGCCTGACCGTCGGCCTTCCCCAATAAGCCGGCCTTCCCCAATATGGGGGAGGCGGATCCCCAGCGCTAGGGAGGGAACCGGCCCGCGCCCGCCGCAGGATCGGACCATGACACGACAGCGAGCGGGGATCGGCCGGATCACGGCCGGCATCGTGGCGGCCGCCGCCACCCTGCCCTACCTCACGATCAAGACACTCTGGCTGACCGGGAGCTCGATCGGCGTCTCCGACCCGGCGCTGATGCGGGGTCCGGCGATGATCGGGATGAACGCGATGACGTTCGGCATGGAGGCCGCCGGGCTGCTGCTCGCGCTGGCCTTCACCACGCGATGGGGCATGCGGCTGCCCGCCTGGCTGGTGCTGCTGCCGCTGTGGGCGGGCACCGGGCTGCTGTCGGTGATGGTCGTGACGACCCCGCTGATCCTGCTGGTCGGCGGGATCACGATCTTCAGCGGCGGTCCCGTCCAGGCGTGGGTGTACCTGGTCGTCTACGGCGGCTTCATCACCCTGGGCGTCGCCCTCATGACGGCCTTCGCCCTCTACGCCCGCGACCGCTGGCCCGTCCTGTTCACGACCGGGCTCGACCGGCCCTTCCCCAGCCCGACCAGGCCGTTCCAGGAGGTGGTCGCGTGGGGCTCGCTCGCCGTGGCCGCGGTCGTCGCCGCCCTGCGGTTCGTCCTGGCGCTCGACGGTCCCACGCAGGCCGTGCAGAACGGGTTGAAAGGGCTGCTCGCGCTCGGCGGCGCCGCCGCGCTCGTGGCCCTCGTCAGGCGGCGTGGGAGCGGGCCGTTCTGGCGGCCGCTCGTCCTGGCGTGGCTGGGGTCGGGCTCGCTGTTCGCCTGGGGGCTGTTCACGATGATCGTCAGGTCCACGGGCGGCCCGCTGGCCTACGGAGGCACGGGCCTCGAGGACTTCGTGGAGCTGTTCGGCATGCTGACCGGGCTGGTGATGGGGTTGTGCGGCGCGTTCCTACTGGTCGAACGGTCAGGCGTGGGCGACGTGCAGCCGGGCCAGGACGCGTTTGAACGCGTAGACGGAGATCGCGATCGCGAGCCCGCTGATCACGGCCACCGCTGAGGTACGCAGCACCATGAACGCGCCGAGCGAGCCTTCCAGCTTCTCGTGAACGGCGAGGAAGATGCTCAGCGTCGAGTTGGCGAGCAGCACGAACGCCCACAGCAGGGTGATCCGGGCGAAGAACCTGCGGACCCGCTCGTGCCGCAGCACCGCCGACGGCAGGTGGATGTAGTCGAGCGTGAGCTTCTGCACCAGCGGCCGGTTCAGCCGCACGGAGGCCATGAAGACCACGCTGATGCAGATCGTGCCCAGCTCCGGCTGGATGAAGAACCACATCCAGGTGCCCGTCCAGAAGGACACCAGCGCCCGCACCGTGATCGCGAACGCGGCCAGGAACATGGTGGCGGGCACCTTGACCCGCCTGACCAGCCGCCAGGCCACCCCGAGGTACACCCACGCCACGGTCGCGACCAGGGCCCACTTGAAGCCGAGCACGACCATCGCGAGGTAGAAGACCAGCAGGGGGGCGACCACGCCTTCGAGCAGGCGCGGGGCCGCCTGCCGGGCGAGCGCGGTCAGGCGGGGGAGTGCGACCGGATGGTGGTTCAAGGCTGCTCCGCAGATAGGCCGACGATCAGGCGTCTACCCGGGCTTCGGGGGTCCAGGCTTCCCAGACGGACCGGTCGTCGTCACCCTTTCGGGCGACTCCGAAGACCGGTGGCCCACCGTACCGGAGCCCGGTGGGTGCGACTGCCTCTTTTGCCGCGTTCCATCTGTTCCATACGGAACCAGTTGGCCCTTGAACCTGGCTTTCAGCCCAGTGACGCCGTGGCGAGCTTGGCGCCGAAGCCGAGGAACAACGCGCCGACGCCCGAGGTCAGGCCCGCGCTGAGCTTCTTGTGACGGCGGAACTGCGCGGCCAGGTACGTGCCGGAGAAGATCAGCGTCGTGAGATAGAGCACGCTGAAGATCTGGACCACCGAGCCCAGGATGAGGAACGACAGGGCGGGCGCGCTGTAGTGGGGGTCCACGACCTGGATGAAGAACGAGACGAAGAACAGGATCGCCTTCGGGTTCAGCAGGCTGATCGTCAGCGCCTTGCGGAACGGGTGCGCCTGGCGTACGGACACCTCCGCGGCCTGCGACGGCCCGGCCCGCCAGGCCCGTACGGCGCCGCGGATCATCTGGAAGCCGATCCAGGCGAGGTAGCCGGCGCCGGCGTACTTGACGATCGTGAACAGGAGCGGTGTGGAGCGCAGCAGGGACGAGGCGCCGGCGGCGGCGAGCACCATCAGGACGGTGTCGCCGACGAACACGCCCGCCGCTGCCCGGTAGCCCTGCCGTACGCCGTTCTGGGCGGCGAAACTGAGGACGTAGAGGGAGTTGGGGCCGGGCAGGAGGACGATGAGGAAGGCGGCGAGGACGTAGGTCCAGAAGTCCGTGATACCGAAGAACACGCTTCACGGTATCGCTTGATTTATGGCGATTCGGCCGGGGGATGGCGTACCGATGAGTTTTCCCGCTTCCGTGAGTCTGTACGGGTGACCGAGAGGAGCGCGACATGGATCTGGGGATAGGTCTTCCCTGTTCGGGGCGGCAGGCGAGCCCGGAGGCGATCGTCAGGGTGGCGCAGGCCGCCGAGCGGGCGGGGCTGGGCTCGCTGTGGACGTTCGAGCGGCTGCTGCGCCCGTCCAGGCCGACGCCGGTGGGCTTCACCGAGCCGCTGTTCCTGCCCGAGAACAACGCCCTGGTCTACGACCCGCTGGAGACGCTCACGTACGTGGCGGCCACGACGAGCACGATCCGGCTCGGCACGAGCGTGCTCAACACGCTGTTCCACAACCCGGTCGTCCTCGCCAGGCGCCTGGCCACGCTCGACCGGCTGAGCGGCGGGCGGGCCCTGATCGGCCTGGGGCAGGGGTGGATGCAGCAGGAGTTCGACACGGCGGGCGTCCCGGGGAGCAGGCGCGGCGCGGGCTTCGAGGAGCACATCGAGGCCATGCGCGCCTGCTGGGGCCCCGACCCGGTGAGCTTCGAGGGCCGCTTCTACACCGTCCCCGAGTCGGAGATCGGCCCGAAACCGACCAATCTGACCCTGCTGGCGGGCGCCCAGGCCCCGGCGGCCATGGCGAGGGCGGCCCGGATGGGGCTCGGGCTGACCGTCGTCGTGTTCGACTGGGACCAGCTCACACAGTCGATCCAGGCGTACGGCGGCAAGGGGCCCTTGGTGGCCCAGGTGAACGGCTCGATCACCGACCAGCCGCTGCCGCAGGACCGCGCGCCGCTCACCGGCTCGGCCGAGCAGGTGGCCGCCGACCTCGTACGAGCCCGCGCCCTGGGGGTCGACCACGTGTTCTGGCACACCTTCGACTGGGACCCCGACGAGGCGGTGGAGCGCGTGGCGAGCCTCAATACCTATTGACCGGGTAGGGAGAGCGTGAATATCTGGAGAAATGACGCTCTGGACCCCCGATCCCACGTTCTACCCCTCCCCACGCGACGCCGTGGAGGCCCCGGCCGAGAAGCTCGCCTACGTCGCCGCCTTCGACAGGTCCGCCGCCCGCCCCGACGCCCTGGCCGTGCTCGACACCGACCCCGCCTCCCCCGGCTACGGCACGGTCGTCGGCTGGACCGACCTGCCCGGCACCGGCGACGAGCTCCACCACTTCGGCTGGAACGCCTGCAGCAGCGCCCTGTGCCCGAACGCGCCGCACCCCCACGTCGAGCGGCGCTACCTCGTCGTCCCCGGCCTGCGCTCGTCGCGCATCCACATCTACGACACCAAAGACCGGATCAGCCCCGAACTGGTCAAGGTGATCGACGCGGAGACGCTGGCCAGGCGGGCGGGCTACTCCCGCCCGCACACCGTCCACTGCGGCCCCGAGGGCCTGTACGTCTCGGCGCTCGGCGGCGCGAACGGCGAAGAGGGCCCGGGCGGGATCGCCGTGCTCGACCACACGTCGTTCGAAGTCCTCGGACGATGGGAGCTGGACCGGGGGCCCCAATACCTGGCCTACGACTTCTGGTGGCACATCAACCACGACGTGCTGGTGAGCTCGGAGTGGGGGACGCCGTCCATGATCGAGGACGGGGTGGTCGGGGAGCTGCTGCTCGGCCGGAAATACGGCCACAAGCTGCACTTCTGGGACCTGCGCAAGCGTAAGCACCTCCAAGAAGTCGACCTGGGCGACCAGCACCAGATGCCCCTGGAGCTCCGCCCCGCCCACGACCCCACCCGCCTGTACGGCTTCGTCGGCGTGGTCACCAACGTCGAGGACCTGTCGGCCTCCGTCTGGCTGTGGTTCCACGAGAACGGGCGCTGGCAGGCGCGCCAGGTCATCACCATCCCCGCCGAACCGGCCGACCCGGCCCTCCTGCCGCCCGTCCTCCAGCCGTTCGCCGCCGTCCCGCCGCTGGTCACCGACATCGCCCTCTCCGTGGACGACCAGCGGCTCTACGTGTCGTGCTGGGGGACCGGGGAGTTGAAGCAGTATGACGTGTCGGATCCGTACAAGCCGGTCGAACTCGCCTCGCTCCGCCTCGGCGGCATCACCCGCCGTACGCCGCACCCCGCCCGGCCCGACCTCCCGCTGCGCGGCGGCCCGCAGATGGTCGAGGTGAGCCGCGACGGCCGCCGCGTCTACCTCACCAACTCCCTGTACGGCTCCTGGGACGACCAGTTCTACCCCGAGGGCGTCGGCGCCTGGCTCGCCAAGATCGATGCCGACTCCTTCACCCTGGACACCCGCTTCTTCCCCCACGGCGACGCCTTCCGCGGCCTCCGCCCCCACCAGGTCCGCCTCCAGGCCGGCGACGCCTCCTCCGACTCCTACTGCTACCCGTGACCCTCCAGGCGTTCCTG
>JABFVJ010000037.1 GCA_013362835.1 Nonomuraea sp.
CCTGGCCAGCGCCCTCGGCCGACGCGGCGGCACGAGCACGCCGCAGCCCGCGACGGTGTCCAGGTGCCCGCCGACCGCCGAGGCCACGACGGGCACGCCGCAGGCCATCGCCTCGACCGGGACCATCCCGAACGGCTCGTACCAGGGCACGGTCACCACGACGTCGGCCGCGCGCATCAGCGCCGGCACCTGCGTACGCGGGACGCTGCCGATCAGGCGCACCCGGTCCTGGAGCCCGTACGCCGCGGCCAGCTCGCGCAGCCGGTCGGTCTCCTCGTCGTCCGGGCTGCCGCCGGCGATCACGAGGTCGGCGTCCGGGATCTGGCGCAGCGCGGCGATCACGGTGTCCACGCCCTTGCGCGGCACCATCCGGCCGATGCTGAGCACCACCTTCGAGCCGTTCCGCGGCGCCACCGGCCCCTCCGGGCAGAACGCCGTCAGGTCCACCCCGCACGGCACCACCGAGACGCGCGCCTCGGGGATGCCCATCGCGCACAGCTCGCCCACCTCGTCGCTGCAGGTGGCCAGCACCGCGTCGGCGCGCTTGCCGATCTCGCGCTCGGTGTCGATCCGGTGCGCGGGGCTGGTGTCGGCGTCGCCCTGCCAGCGCCGCTTGACCGTGCCGAGCGCGTGGAAGGTCTGCACCACCGGCACGCCGTCGGCGGCCTGCAGCGCCGCCTGGCCGCTCATCCAGAAGTGCGCGTGCGCCACGTCCGGCGGGTTCGCGGCCCACCGGTCGGCCAGGCGCTCGGTGAACTCCGGCATGTACGGCGGCAGCTCGTCCTTCGGCAGGGCCGTGGCCGGCCCCGCCGTGACGTACTCGACCGTGACGCCCGGCGCCATGGTCACCGCGTCGGGCTGCGACTCGGACGACCGCCTGGTGTGGACGACGACCGTGTGCCCGCGTTCGGCCAGCGCGACGGCCAGGTGCGCGACGTAGACGTTCTGCCCGCCCGCGTCGACGCCACCGATCGCGGCCAGCGGGTCGGCGTGCTCGGAGATGAGATCGACCTTCACTGCGTCAGCTCCCTCACTGCCTTGACCACCTGCTCACTTGTCACCTGGGACAGGCACGGGTGTCCGGCCACCGGGCAGGTGCGCGCCCTGCTTCCACGACAGGGCGCCTGCTGGTCGCCGAGCAGCACCGCGGGCACGCCGTACGGGGCCCACCGCGCGGCGGGGACGACGGGGGCGAACAGGCTCACGACCGGCGTGCCGACCGCGGCGGCCAGGTGCGCCGGACCGGTGTTCCCGGCCACGAGCACGCTGGCGCCCTCGATCACGGCTGCCAGTTCGGCGAACGTGGTCGCGCCTCCGAGGTCGGCTGCGACGTCGCAGGCCACATAGGCGGTGAGGTCACGTTCCGTGCCGGTCACGATGACCCGGTGCCCGTCGTCGACCAGCTCCCTGACGGCCTGCCGATGCCTCTCGGCCGGCCACGTTCTGGCGGGGGCTGATGTCCCTGGGTGCACCACGACATACGCGCCTTTGTCGGCATCGGCGCCGACGCCTAGGAGCTGCCCCAGATCCGGGCGGGTATCCGGCAAGGGCCGCCGAACAGCCAGTTTGCCGTCATCGCCGGGTGGCAGGTCGAAGCCGGCCGCCCTGGCGACCTCCAGCATGCGCTCGGCCTCCGGCACGTCGTGCGTCTCGTCCACGACGTGCCGGACGTCCAGGAGCGAGCCGGGGTAGTCGTTGCTGATGGCGGAGATCCGCCGGACGCCGGCCAGCCTGAGCAGCAGGGCCAGCGGCAGGGCCGACTGGTGGAAGGAGGTCAGGATCACCGCCTCGTCCACGCCCTTGACCCGGGCGACCAGGTCGGCGACCTGGCGGCTGGAGACCGGGGCGGGGGAGTGGTCGATCCACGGCGCCGGCCACTCGATCACCCGGTCCACGCCGGGCAGCAGCTCGGCGGCCGCTCTGCCGTTCGGGCCGGCCAGGAAGACCACCTCGTCGGCGAGCGTCCGTACGGCGCGGGTGGCGGGCCCGGCGAGCAGCACGTCGCCGGCGTCGTCAAGCCGCGCCACCAGCACGCGCCCCCGCCCCGCGCTCCGCCCCCCGGCCTGTTCCCCGGCCTGTTCCCCGGCCTGCTCTCCGGTCTGCTCCTCGGTCTGCTCTCCGGTTTGCTCC
>JABFVJ010000432.1 GCA_013362835.1 Nonomuraea sp.
TGATCGCCGCCGCCGTGCCGAGCTTCCCGGCGGCCTCGCGGAGCCGTACGGGGTCGGCGAGCAGCGACAGCGCGCCCGCCAGCCCCTCCAGGGCGAGCGCGACGGCCCTCGGATCGCCGGTGGCCCGCGCGGTCCCGTACCCCTCGCGCTGGCGGGCCAGCGCGGTCTCCGCGTCGCCGCGCTGCTCGGCGACGAAACCCCATTCGGCCATGACGAACGCCATCCCGGGCATCCCCCGCATCTGCCGCAACCAGTCGAGGGCCGTCAGCAGGTACGGCTCCGCCTCCTCGTACCGCCCCTGCCTGCGGGCGCTCATGGCCAGCCCGAGCAGCGCGTTCTCCTCGGCCGACCGGAACGACTGCGCCACCGCCAGCCGCCTGGCCCGCTCGTGGTAGTCGTCGGCCCGCTCGTAGTCGCCCCTGAGCAGCGCGAGCCGTCCCAGCGCGGCCAGCTTGAACGAGACGTCGAACCCCAGCCGCTCAGCCAGCCGCAACGCCTCGTGCCGCAGCCGGGCCGCGCGCTCGTAGTCGCCGCGGATCTCGGCCAGCCGGTCGAGGACGTCCATGGCCTCGACCAGCCCCCATGCGTCGCCCAGCTCCCGGAAGATCGCGAGCCCGCGTACGCCGTCCCGTTCCATCGCCGCGAGGTCGCCCCGGGCCACGGCGAGCTTGGCGCGCAGGCACAGCACCGCCGCCACCCCCCACCGGTCCCCCAGCTCCTCGTACGCCGCCAGCGCCCGGCTCACCGCCGCCTCGTGCGCCGCGTGGTCGCCGTACGCCCACCTGACGAAGCTCAGGAACCAGTCGGCCAGCGCCGTACCCGCCAGGTCGAGCCCGTCCCGCCGTACGGGCGGCGTCGGCTCGCCGAGCAACAACCCGATCCCCGCCAGCCACACCGACACCCGCGCGGCCAAGACCTCCTCGGACCCTGCGTTACCGGCCAGGGCCGCGGCCTCCTCGGCTCCTGGGGCGGCGGCGAGGGCCGCGGCCAGCGACCTGCGGGCCTCGCGCAACCTGCCGCGCAGGATCCAGTACCAGGCGAGCGCGTCGGCCAGGCGCAGGGCCTCGGGGCCCGACAGGGCCAGGCGCAGGTTGGCGCTCTCGGCGTCGAGCCGGTCCAGCCACTCGTGCTGGCGCGGGCCGCGCAACTCGGCGCGTACGGCGAGCTCGGTGTAGTAGCGGGCGTGCCGCTCCCGCAGCCGCTCGTGCTCCCCCGCCGCACGCAGCCGTTCCACGCAGTACGCCGTCACGGACTCCAGCAACCGGTACCGGGGCCCAGGACCCACCACGACCAGCGACCGGTCCACCAGCCTGGCCAGCACGTCGAGCACGTCCACACCCGGCTCCGCGCAGACCTCCTCGGCCGCCTCCAGCGTGCACCCGTCGGCGTGCACCGCCAGCCGCCGCAGCACCACCCGCTCGTCGCCGGACAGCAGCTCCCAGCTCCAGTCGATGGTCGCCCGAAGCGTGCGCTGACGGGCGGGCGCGTCCCGCATGCCCGCGTTGAGCAGCCTGAACCTGTCATCCAGCCGGGCCGCCAACTCCTGTACGCCGAGCGCCCGCACCCTGGTCGCGGCCAGCTCCAGGGCCAGGGGAATGCCGTCGAGCCGCCGGCAGATGGTCGCCACGGCCGGGCTGGGCTCGACCTGCGCACGGGCGGCGAACAGGCGTACGGCGTCGGGTTCGGGAAGCGGATCTACTACGCGTACGCGCTCGCCCGAAACCCCCAGCGGCTCCTGACTGGTGGCGAGGACCCGGAGGCCGGGCGCGGCCCGCAACAACACCGCAACCAGCTCAGCGACCTGCTCGACCAAATGCTCACAGTTGTCCAGCACCAGCAACGCGGACTTCGCCGCCAGCACCCCCGCCAACCTCGGCACCAACGGCACGGCCAGGTCGTCACGCACCCCCACCACCGCCGCCACCGCCTCCGCCACATCCGCAGCCCCCGCCAACTCCACCAACCACACCCCATCCCCGAACAACCTCCCAACCCCAGCGAAACCGACCGCCGAACCAGGGCCGACCGCGGAAGCGGACCCAGAGGCCAACGCGGAGGCGGAGGGGGAGGCGGAGGCGGAGGCCGCCACCGGAGCAGACGCGGGGCCGAAACCGGGGGCGGAAACGGGGGCGGAAACGGGGGCGGAAACGGGGGCGGAAACGGGGGTGGTGGGGGTCAGGGTGTGGGCGGCGGCGAGGGCGAGGCGGGTTTTGCCGACGCCGCCCGTCCCCGTGAGGGTCACCAGGCGCGAGCCGCGCAGCAACCCGACGATCTCCGCGAGGTCGGCGTCGCGGCCGATCAGGTCGGTGACCGGGGCGGGCAGGCCGACGGGCGAGGGTGAGGCGGGCGGCCGGGGGCTCAGGGCGGGGTCCTGGCGGAGGATGGCCTGGTGGAGGGCGGCCAGGTCGGGTGAGGGGTCGAGGCCCAGCTCCTCCGCCAGCCGTACGCGCAACTCCTCGTACGCGGCCAGCGCCTCGCTCTGCCGTCCGCTCCGGTACAGCGCCTTCATGTGCGAGGCGCGCGACCGTTCGCGCAGGGGGTGGCGGGCGACCAGGTCGGAGAGGTCGACGTGCTCGCCGAGCGCGAGGCGTACCTCGGCCTGTTCCTCCAGGGCCGACAGCCGCAGCTCCTCCAGCAACGTGATCTCGGCGCGGGCGAACCCCTCGTCGGCGAAGTCGGCGTACGCGGGCCCCCGCCACAGCGCGAGCGCCTCCTCCAGCTCGCGACCGCGTCCACGCGGCCCGGCATCGCGGCCCGCGACCAGCGCGCGGAAGCGGGCGGCGTCGGAGTCGTGCGGGGCCAGGCGGTATCCGGCGGGGCTGTGGACGATCAGGGCGGGGTCACCGAGCGCCCGGCGGAGCTGGGAGACGCGGGCCTGGAGGGTGCCGACGGGGTTGCGGGTGGGACGGTCGCCCCAGAGGTCGTCGATCAGCCGGTCCATGGAGACCGGGCGCCCACCGGCGGCCAGCAGGTCGGCGAGGAGCGCGCGGACCTTGGGCTCGGCGACGTGGATCTCCTCGCCGCCGTCCGTCCACACGGCCAGCGGGCCGAGCACTCCGAATCGCACCATGCCAAAGCTAACCCGTAGCGGTCCCGAAGGATTTCCGTAGGGCGGTCCCCGAGGCTCGGTGGCATGACTCAGGTGACAGTTGTGGGACTCGGCCCGATGGGGTCGAAGATGGCCGGGACGTTCCTCGGGGCGGGCCACGAGGTGGCCGTGTGGAACCGTACGGCGAGCAAGGCCGAACCGCTCATCGCCCAGGGCGCCACGCGCGCGGCCTCGGCCGCGGACGGCGACCTGCTGGTGTTCAGCCAGCTCGGCTACCAGGCGATGTACGACAGCCTCGCCGACGCGAGGCTGGACGGAAAGGTGCTGGTCAACCTCAGCTCCGGCACCCCGGACGAGCTGCGCGCGGCGGCCCGCTGGGTGACCGGACGCGGCGGCGCCTTGATCACGGCCGGAATCATGGTCCCGCCCCCCGGAATCGGCCAACCAGGCGCGTACGCCTTCTACAGCGGCCCCAAGGACGCCCTGGACCGGCACACCGCGACCCTGAAGGCCCTCGGCGACGTGATCTACGTCGGCGCCGACGAGGGCCTGGCGATGATGTACTACCAGGCGCTGCTGCTGATCTTCTGGTCCAGCCTGACCAGCCACATGCACGCCATGGCCCTGCTGCGCACGGCCGGGGTCTCCCCGCTGGAGTTCCTGCCGTTCGCACGGGAGACCTTCACCCAGCTCGGCGGCGACGGCGTGATGGGGTACGCCAAGATCCTCGCCGAGGAGTTCGCGGCGGGGACCTATCCCGGCGAGCTGAACAGCCTGCACATGCAGGCCGTCGGCCTCGGCCACGCCGTCGAGGCGCTGCGCGAGGCGGGCCTGGAGACCACGGTGCCCGGCGCGCTCAAGGAGCTGTTCGAGCGCGCCGACGCCGAAGGGCGCGGCCACGAAGGGCTCGGCACCGTGATCGAATCGATAAGGAAGCCCTGATCAGTGGTTGGCGAGGAAGGCGAGCAGGTCCTGCCTGGTGATCAGCCCGGCGGGCTTGCCGTCCTCCAGCACGACGGCCGCGTCGGCCTTCTCCAGCGCCTCGACCGCGCGGGAGACGGGTTCGCCGCTGCCGATCGTGGGTAGCGGCGCCGACATGTGGTCGGAGATCGGGTCGTCCGAGGAGAGCCTGCCGTGGTAGAGGGCTTCGAGGAGGTCGCGCTCGACGATGGAGCCGATCACCTCGGCCGCCATGACCGGCGGCTCCTCCTTCATGACCGGGAGCTGCGACACCGAGTACTCGCGCATGATCGAGATGGCCGTGCCGACCGACTCGTGCGGGTGCGCGTGCACGAACTCGGGCAGCGCCGGCCCCTTGCGCGCCAGCACGTCGCCGACCAGGCCCTCCTCCGAGCTGGTCGTCAGGAAGCCGTAGTCGGCCATCCAGTCGTCGTTGAAGATCTTCGACAGGTAGCCGCGGCCGCCGTCGGGCAGCAGCACGACCACGACGTCGTCGGGGCCCGCCTTGGCCGCCACCTGCAGCGCCGCCACCACGGCCATGCCGCACGAGCCGCCCACGAGCAGCCCTTCCTCGCGGGCGAGCCTGCGGGTCATGGTGAAGGAGTCCTTGTCGGACACCGCGATGATCTCGTCGCAGATCTTGGTGTCGTACGTGGCCGGCCAGATGTCCTCGCCCACGCCCTCCACCAGGTAGGGACGGCCGGAGCCGCCGGAGTACACCGAGCCCTCGGGGTCGGCGCCGATGATCTTCACCCGGCCGCCCGAGACCTCCTTGAGGTAGCGGCCGGTGCCGCTGATCGTGCCGCCGGTGCCGATGCCCGCGACGAAGTGGGTGATCTTCCCGTCGGTCTCCTCCCACAGCTCGGGGCCCGTCGAGTGGTAGTGGGAGTCGGGGTTGTTGGCGTTGGAGTACTGGTCGGGCTTCCAGGCGTTGGGCACCTCGCGGGCCAGCCGGTCGGAGACCGAGTAGTAGGACTCCGGGTGGTCGGGCGAGACGGCGGTCGGGCAGACCACGACCTCGGCCCCGTACGCGCGCAGCACCGCGATCTTGTCCTGGGCCACCTTGTCGGGCACCACGAACAGGCACCGGTAGCCCCTCTGCTGGGCCACGATGGCGAGCCCCACGCCGGTGTTGCCGGACGTCGGCTCCACGATGACGCCACCGGGCCGCAGCGCGCCGGACGCCTCGGCGGCCTCGATCATGCGCAGCGCGATGCGGTCCTTCACGGAGCCGCCGGGGTTGAAGTACTCGACCTTGGCCAGCACCTGGGCGGAGATCCCCGCCGTGACTTTGTGCATGCGGACCAGCGGAGTGTTCCCCATGAGGTCGACCAGGGAATCGTAAACGCGCACCGAGGTGTTCACCTTCTTTGCCAAAGCTTGATCAGCTTGCCCGAGGCCGAGATCCAGTGGGGGTGGCAGGCCCTCGGCTAGTTTTCAAGCAAACGCTACCGCCGAGTTCGACCGGGGAGGGCACTACGTGGTCTGGGCAGCAGGCATGGCACGCGCGGCCAGGAGGATCGCCATGGCGGCCGCGCTGGGAGGCGGCGGGCTGACGGCTCTGGGAGCCACCGCGTACGGCCTGCTGATCGCCGAAGGGCTGCTCGCGCGCAAGGCCATCGGCCGCCCGCACGGACTGGACGGACCGCCCTCCGACGGCATCTACGGCGAGTTCCCCGGAGAGCCCATCAGAATGGCCATGCTGGGCGATTCCACCTCGGTGGGCCTGGGCATGACCGACCCCAGCCACACCCCCGCCGTGCTGCTGGCCAACGGCGTGGCCGCCGTCTCGGAACGGCCGGTGCGCCTCCTCGTGGCAGGCAAGTCGGGCGCCCCCTCGGCCGAGCTGGCCGAACAGGTGGACGCCGCCATGGCCATGCGCCCCGAGGTGGCGGTCATCTTCGTCGGCGCCAACGACATCATCACCCAGACGCCGCCCGCCATCGCCGTACGCCACCTGACCAAGGCCGTGCGCCGGCTGCGCGAGGCGAACGTCGAGGTGGTCGTCGGCACCTGCCCCGACCTCGGCACCGTACGTCCCATCGCCCAGCCGCTGCGCTGGGTGACCCGGCGCTGGAGCCGCCAGCTCGCCGCGGCCCAGACGGTCGCGGTGGTGGACGCCGGAGGCCGCACGGTCGCGTTCGCCGACGTCCTGGGGCCGGAGTTCGATACAAATCCGACAGAAATGTTCGGACCGGATCGTTTCCATCCATCTGACCGAGGTTACGCGCAGGCCGCTTACGCGGTGCTACCGTCGGTATGCGCTGCGTTGGGGCTGTGGCCTGAGCCGCAGCCCGCACGTGGCGAAGGACTGCAACCGATCTACCTTGCGGCGGCAACGGCCGCGGAGGAGCCCGGCACCGAGGTCACCGCGACCCGGGTCGACGGGCGGGCGACGGGCCTGCACGGCAAGTGGGCCACGTTGTTCCGCCGGCGGCTCGGCGAGACGCCTTCCGACGCCTGACCGCGTCCGGCGGGCGGCTTGACGACGCCTGATCCCGGTCACCCTCCGAGCCTGAGCCGTCACTCCTCGTCCCCTTTGGAGTGAATTGCCCGTGCTCCGGCCCCTCACGAAACCGTCCCTCGCCCTCGCGGGGACCCTCGCCCTGACCGCCTGCTCCGGCAGCGACGCGGCCACGGCGAACTTCCCCTCCTGGCAGAACACCCAGGTCAACGCGGTCAGCCGGATGGCGGTCGCGGCCGGCGTGGCCACCACGACGTCCATGAAGCCCGACGGCACGCTGGAGACCGTCGCGCTCGATCTCGACGACGGCCGGCGGCTGTGGGCCTACCCGGCCACGATGGCCGGCCGCCTGCCCGGCATGGGCGTCCCCGCCCCCGCGATCGTGGAGACGGCCAAGGGCCAGGGCGTGATCGTCGCGCTCGACCCGGCCAAGAAGGGCCGCTGGAACGCCACCCTCATCGCCCGCGACGCCCACTCCGGGGTGCGGAAGTGGGCGCGGCCGATGCACTCGACGTTCGGCCCGCAGCGCTGCGGCCCCTACGTCTGCGTCTCCGAGCACACCGCCCTGACCCGGGCCCGCATGGTCGTGCTCGACCCGGCCACGGGCAAGGTGCTGTGGAAGCTGCCCGGGATCTCCGAGGTCGAGTGGTCCGACCAGGCCCGGGTCCTGCTGCTCAGGATGGCCGCCAACCCCATGATCGAGTCGTACGACCTCAAGACCGGCAAGCTCCAGTGGCAGCAGCCGATCGAGCAGGCGCTCGGGCCGGGGATCGACCTGTCGGGCGGGTGGGCGTTCGGCGCGACGGGCGACAATCTGGTCGGCTACGTCGCCCCCTACACCAACCCGCAGACGAAGAAGGTCTCCACCTTCGGCCTGTTCTCCATCAAGATCAGCGACGGCACGATCAACTGGATGCGTCCCTCGGTCGTCCGCGTCTACCCGAGCGGCAACCCCGGCTACGCCCCCGTCGTACGCCCGGTCGACCGCCAGGGCGCCTACGGCGGCTTCGCCAGGCTCGACTCCGAGACCGGCCGGGTGGTCGGCCAGATCACCGCCTCCGACGTGCCGGGGTCGGGCTGGTGGCTGGCCTTCCCCGACCGGATGGACAAACTGGGCTTCCTCAAGCACGACGCCAAGGGCACGGCCTTCGACCTCGTCTCGGGCAAGCCCGCGCAGGTGACCGAGGAGCGCGGCTGGTCCTTCTGCGTCACCGACCCCAAGCCGCTGCCGCTGCGCGCCCAGGCCCCCGGCTTCTACTCCACGGCCTCCATCTGCGAGTACGACCTCGGCACCGGCAAGCGCGTCTCCCCCATGAGCGCCCCGCCGCCCTGGTTCACCGGCAGCCAGGACGGCTGGCGGCTCTGGCGCGACGAGAAGGGCGCCGTGCACGCGGTCAACGACCACACCGCCACCGCCCCCGGCATGTACGGCTGAGCCCCGGGGCCCCGGGGTGCTTGCGGGAAGGACTGGAATATAGTTCTAATATCAGCGCCGGACACAAGGAGGGGCCATGCCCGAGGCAGTCATCGTCGCAACCGCGCGTTCCCCGATCGGACGAGCCTTCAAGGGGTCGCTCAAGGACATCCGTCCCGACGATCTGACCGTACAGATGATCCAGGCGGCGCTGGCCAAGGTGCCCCAGCTCGACCCGACGACCATCGACGACATCATGCTCGGCTGCGGCCTGCCGGGCGGTGAGCAGGGCTTCAACATGGCCCGGGTGGTCGCGGTCCTGCTCGGGCTCGACAACGTGCCCGGCACGACCGTCACCCGCTACTGCTCGTCCTCGCTGCAGACGACGCGGATGGCCTTCCACGCGATCAAGGCGGGCGAGGGCGACGTGTTCGTGTCGGCCGGGGTCGAGACCGTCTCCCGCTTCGCCAAGGGCAACTCCGACTCGCTGCCCGACACCCACAACCCGGTCTTCCTCGACGCGCTCGCCCGTACCAAGAAGTACGCCGAGGGCGGCCAGACCTGGCACGACCCGCGCGAGGACGGCGCCGTCCCCGACATCTACGTCGCCATGGGGCAGACCGCCGAGAACCTCGCCCAGATCAAGGGCGTCTCCCGCCAGGAGCAGGACGAGTTCGGCGTACGCTCCCAGAACCTCGCGGAGAAGGCGCTGGCCGACGGGTTCTGGCAGAAGGACATCACGCCCGTGACGCTGCCCGACGGCACCGTGGTCAGCAAGGACGACGGCCCCCGGGCCGGCACCACGTACGAGGCGGTGGCGGGGCTCAACCCGGTCTTCCGCCCCGACGGCACCGTCACGGCCGGCAACTGCTGCCCGCTCAACGACGGCGCGGCGGCGGTGATCATCATGAGCGACGTCAAGGCGGCCGAACTCGGCATCACGCCGCTGGCCAGGATCGTGAGCACCGGCGTGAGCGGCCTCTCCCCCGAGATCATGGGCCTCGGGCCGGTGGCGGCCTCTCAGCAGGCGCTGTCCCGGGCGGGCATGGCGATCGAGGACATCGACCTCGTGGAGATCAACGAGGCGTTCGCGGCGCAGGTGATCCCGTCGTACAAGGAGCTGGGGATCGACCTCGACCGGCTCAACGTCAACGGCGGCGCCATCGCCGTGGGCCACCCGTTCGGCATGACGGGGGCGCGCATCACGTCGACCCTGATCAACAGCCTGCGGCACCACGACAAGAACATCGGACTCGAGACGATGTGCGTGGGCGGCGGCCAGGGCATGGCGATGGTGCTGGAGCGCCTCTCCTAAGTGGTTACGCAGCGGCCTCGCGCACTCCCGCGCGAGGCCGTTCGCGTGCGGTCAGCCCTGACGGTCCGGGCCCGCCTGGAGCGGG
>JABFVJ010000151.1 GCA_013362835.1 Nonomuraea sp.
GCCGGAATTCTACGCTTTCGCCATCAAAAGGCCGGAAGGCGCAGGACGAACCGGGCGCCGCCCTCGCAGTCCTCCACGCAGACGCTGCCCCGGTGCGCCATCGCCACGTCCCTGGCGATGGCCAGGCCGAGGCCGGTGCCGCCGGCGTCGCGGCTGCGGGCCGCGTCGAGGCGGGTGAAGCGCTCGAAGATGCGCTCGCGGTCCTCCCCGGAGATCTCCTGGCCGTCGTTCTCCACGGCCAGGACGGCCGTGCTCCCGTCACGGGAGACCTCGACCTTCACCGTGGTCTCCGCGTGCCGCTGGGCGTTGTCCAGCAGGTTCGTCAGCACCCGGGCGAGCTGCAGGCGCACCCCCTCGACGACCACGCCCTCGGTCAGCTCCAGCCGCGTGGGCAGCTTGTCGGTCCGTACGGCGAGCTCCTGGCGTACGAGGTCGGCGAGGTCCACGGGCTCCCTGGCCACGTCCACGCGGGAGCCGATCCTGGCCAGCAGGAGCAGGTCGGTGATGATGGCCTCCAGCCGGTCGGTGTCGCGCAGCGCGCTGTCCACCAGGGCCTCGACGTCGGTGTCGTCCGGGTAGAGCTGGGCGCTCTCCAGCTGGGCGCGCAGCCCGGCGATCGGGGTGCGCAGCTCGTGCGAGGCGTCGGAGGCGAACTGGCGCTGCTGCTGCGCGGAACGTTCCAGGCGGGCCAGCGTGTTGTTGACGGCCCTGGCCAGCAGGGCCACCTCGTCCTCGCCGACCGGCTGGGTGATGCGCCTGCTCACGTCGCCGGCGTGCACGGCGTCGAGCTCGGCGCGCATGATCGCGACCGGCCGCAGCGCCCGCCCGGTGACCAGCCACGTGGCCCAGGCGGCCAGCCCGATCAGCACCGCCACCTGCGAGAACACGATGATCTCCAGCGTCCGCGTGGCGAGCACGTCGGGGGTGCTGCGCCCGGCGTAGACGATGGGGGAGTCCTCCGACATGCCGGCCTTGACCGCCGACAGGTGCACGCACTCGGTCGGCAGGCAGTTCGTGGTGTTGACGACCCGGCTCTCGGCCGTGGGCCGCACGTCGCTGAGCGGCGGCAGGTTCCTGGCCGCGTCGCTGGAGGCCAGGACGCGGCCGTCGGTGTCGACGACCTGGATCAGGTCGATCGACGGGTCGGTCACCGGGATCGCGGCGCCCGGCGGCAGGCCGCCGCCGCGCGTCTCCGAGGCGACGCGCTCGGCGGTGTCCCGCGTGTCCCTGTAGACGCTGCCCGTCACCAGGGACCGCGAGACGATGCAGGCGGCGACGCCCACGGGGATGAGCACGAGGGCGGCTACGGCCGTCGCGATGAGGGTGACGCGTCCGCGCAGGGACCTGGCCCACAGGGGTGGCACCTTCTGAGATTACTAACCGTGATCGCCGCCAAATGCCGCGTCAAGGGAAAGATTCCGCCAATGTCTCAGCGCTGGATCCAGACGGTCGTGTCGGGCGGGATCGAGCCGCCCGCCGGCAGCGGTCCGCTGGCCAGCAGCACCGTGCCGGGCACCGCGGCGACCGGCACCTCGCCGGTGTTGATCACCACGACCAGGCCGGGGTCGCGCTCGATGGCCAGCACGTCCTTGGGCGCCTCCAGCCAGGTCAGCGTGCCGGAGTTCGCGCCGCCGAGCGCCGGGTGCTCCTTGCGCAGCCTGAGCGCGGCGCGGTAGAGGTTCAGCGTGGAGTCCGGGTCGTGCTCCTGGGCCTGCGCCGACAGCCGCGTCCAGTCGTCCGGGATCGGCAGCCACGGGTCGCGCCAGCCGCAGCCGGGCTCGCTGGTCCACGGGATCGGCACCCGGCAGCCGTCGCGGCTCTCGCCGGTGCGCCGGAACGCCGGGTCCTGCCGCAGCTCGTCGGGCAGGTCGAGCACCTCGGGCAGGCCCAGCTCCTCGCCGTTGTAGAGATAGGCCGAGCCGGGCAGGGCCAGCATGAGCAGCGTGGCGGCGCGGGCGCGGGCCAGGCCGCCGTGCCGGGTGACGTGGCGGGGCTTGTCGTGGTTGGACAGCACCCAGGTGGTGGGCGCGCCGACCAGCTCGGCCTCCGCGAGCGACTTCTCGATCACCGTACGGAACGACTTGGCGTGGAAGTCGGCCATCATGAACTCGAAGTTGAACGCCTGGTGCAGCTCGTCGGGCCCGACGTACCTGGCCAGGCGTTCGGGGGAGGAGACCCACGCCTCGGCGACGGCCATCCGCCCGCCGGGGTAGGAGTCGAGGATCGGCCGCCACTCCCGGTAGATGTCGTGCACGCCGTCCTGGTCGAAGTACGGCACCCGCTCGTCGCCCAGCATCTCGGCCTGGCGGCCCTCCTTGGGGCCCACGTCGGGCAGCCCCTCGGCCTTGACCATGCCGTGCGCCACGTCGACGCGGAAGCCGTCCACGCCCCGGTCCAGCCAGAAGCGCAGGATGTCGCGGAACTCGGCGCGCACCTCGGGGTTGTCCCAGTTGAGGTCGGGCTGCTCGGGCGCGAACAGGTGCAGGTACCACTGGCCGTCCTCGGCCTGGGTCCAGGCCGGGCCGCCGAAGATCGACTCCCAGTCGTTGGGCCGGTCGCGGAAGATGTAGCGGTCGCGCAGGCCGGCCTTGAACCAGGCGTGCTGGTCGGAGGAGTGGTTGGGGACCAGGTCCACGATCACCCGGATGCCGCGCGCGTGCGCGTCGGCGACCAGGGCGTCGAAGTCGGCGAGCGAGCCGAACATCGGGTCCACGTCGCGGTAGTCGGCCACGTCGTAGCCGCCGTCGGCCATGGGGGAGGTGTAGAAGGGGCTCAGCCAGATCGCGTCCACGCCCAGGTCGGCGAGGTAGCCGAGGCGTTCGCGCACGCCCTTCAGGTCCCCGGTGCCGTCGCCGTCGGCGTCGGCGAAGCTTCGGGGGTAGACCTGGTACACGACGGCGTCCCGCCACCAGTCGTCGTTGCCGAGCATGGCTTTCCTTCCCCCGATGTCCGTGATGTCTGGTGCAGGATGTCGCGATCGCTTGCGACAGGTCAAGTGCAAGTTTCGGAAAGTTGCAGATTCCTTGTCAGGCGGGGGTTGCCCGCGTTCGCGAGGTCAGCCGGTCGCGGGTCGGATGTGGTTCCGGTAACGCTCTTTCGCAAGTTCTTCCAATTCTTGCAAAGAGCCGCTAACGTCCCGGAAACGTAAGCCGTGCAAAGCGGCGTATGAACGATCTTTTCCGGCGGCGGCGCACGCAGGCGTCGCCGTTCCTCCATGACCTCGGGAGGTCTCATGCGTGTGCGGGTCCTGGGAGTGGCCGCCCTCTCCACCCTCGCGTTCGCCGCAACGGCTTGCGGTGACTCCGGCTCGCCCGCCCCGGCGGCGCAGCCCAGCGGCTCGGCCTCGGCGTCCTCCGCCCCCGCGGGCGGCACGCTGGTCATCTGGGCCGACCCCAGCCGGGTCAAGCCGCTCAAGCCCTTCGCCGACCAGTTCGGCGCCGAGAACGGCGTGACCGTCGAGGTGAAGGAGATCAGCAAGGACAACCAGATGACCTTCCTGACCGCCTCCCAGCAGGGCAGCGGCCCGGACATCATGATCGGCGCGCACGACTGGATCGGCAACCTCGTCCAGAACGGCGCCATCGACCCGGTCACGCTGACGGACGAGCAGAAGGCGGGCTTCTCGGAAATCGCCATGAAGGCGGTTACCTTCAACGGCCAGGTGTACGGCGCCCCGTACGCGGTGGAGAACATCGCGCTGATCCGCAACACCAAGCTCGCCCCCGACGCCCCCGCCACGATCGACGAGATGATCGACAAGGGCAAGGAGCTCAAGAAGGCCGGCAAGGTCAAGGAGGTGCTCTGCCTGCCCGTCGGCGTCAAGGGCGACGCCTTCCACGCCTACCCGCTGTTCGCCTCCGCGGGCGGCGCGCTGTTCGGCCAGACCGCCTCCGGCGACCCCGACCCCAAGCAGGTGCTGCTCGGCTCCGAGGGCTCGGTCAAGGCGTTCGGCAAGCTCAAGGACCTCGGCGAGAAGGGTGACGGCGCGCTCAAGACGTCGGTCACCAACGAGAACTACATCGTCAACTTCGCCGCCGGCAAGTGCGCCTACCTGGTCTCCGGCCCGTGGGCCATGGCCGACGTCAAGAAGGGCGGCATCTCCTACGACATCACGCCCGTACCGGCGTTCAAGGACGGCAAGCCGGCCACGCCGTTCGTCGGCGTCCAGTCGTTCTTCGTGGCCTCCAAGGGCAAGAGCAAGGCCCTGGCCCAGGAGTTCGTCGCCAACTACGTCACCAACAAGGACGTCGCCAAGGCCCTGTACGAGGCCGACCCCCGGCCCCCGGCGCTGACCGCCGCGCTGCAGGAGGTCCAGGCCGCCGACCCCGACGCGGTCAAGTTCATGGAGGCCGGCAAGACCGGCATGCCGATGCCCGCCATCCCCGAGATGGCCGCGATCTGGGAGCCGTTCGGCATCGCGGAGACGGCCGTCGTCAAGGGCGGCGACGCGGCCAAGGCCGCCGCGGCGGCGCAGAAGGCCATCGACGGCGCGCTCAAGAACTGACATGACCCTGGACGTGCACGAGGCCGTGGAGACCACCCCGTCTCCGCGGCCCCGCCGGGAGCTCACCACCGCGTACGTGGTGAGCAGGATCGCGGTGCTCGCCGTGGCGGCCGCGATCCTGCTCTACGCCGTGCCGCCGCTGGTCGCCGCCGGGTCGTGGGTCTCGCTCACGCTGCTGGCGCTGGTCAGCGCGGCCATCGGCTACCTCTACCTGACGCGCCGTTTCATCCCGGCCAAATACCTCATCCCCGGCACCGTCTTCCTGATCGCCTTCCAGGTGATCCCCGTGCTGTACACGGTGACCACGGCGTTCACGAACTTCGGCGACGGGCACCGCGGCGACAAGGCCGAGGCCGTCACCGCCATCGAGACCGGCTCGGTCCGCCAGGCCCCCGGCTCGCCCGAGTACGGCCTGACCGCCGCGCTGCGCGGCGACGAGCTGGTGTTCCTGCTGGTCGACCCCAAGACCAAGCAGGTCGGGCTGGGCACCGCCGACGGGCTGACCCCGCTGCGGGGCGCCCAGGTCGGCGTCACCGGCAAGGTGCTGTCGGCCCCCGGGCTGACCGTGCTCAAGGCGCCCGAGGCCGCCGCGCGCGGCCCGGAGATCTCGGCGTTCGCGGTGCCGACCCCCGGTGGCGTGATCAAGGCCAACGGCCTGAGCCGGGCCGTGGAGGGGCGCGCGGCCCTGGTGTACGACCCCGCCTGCGACTGCGTACGGGGCAACGGCGACACCTGGAAGGCCGACGAGGCCCAGGGGTACTTCGTCAACGCCAAGGGCGAGCACCTGGCGCAGGGCTGGCAGGTGAACGTCGGCTTCGACAACTTCGCTCGCGTCCTGACGAATCCCACTATTTCGGGATACTTCGTGGGCGTGCTCGGCTGGAACCTCGTCTTCGCGCTGGCCTCCGTCATCGGCACGTTCGGGCTCGGCATGGCCGTCGCGCTCGCGCTGCACCACCCGCGCATGCGCGGCACCAAGGTCTACCGGATCGCGCTGATCCTGCCGTACGCGATGCCGGCCTTCGCGATGCTGCTGGTCTGGCGCGACATGTTCAACCGCGACTTCGGCCTGATCAACCAGTTCTTCGGCATCAACGTCGACTGGCTCGGCGAGCCGACCACGGCCCGGCTCGCGGTGATCCTGGTCAACCTGTGGCTCGGCTTCCCGTACATGTTCCTGGTCACCACCGGCGCGCTGCAGGCGATCCCGCGCGAGCTGACCGAGGCGGCCTCCATCGACGGGGCCACGCCGTGGAAGGCGTTCCGCCGGGTGACGCTGCCGCTGCTGCTGGTCGCGCTGACGCCGCTGCTGATCTCGTCGTTCGCGTTCAACTTCAACAACTTCAACGCGATCGCGCTCACCACCGAGGGCGGGCCGTTCCCGGCCGAGAGCCCGCAGGTGGGCGGCACCGACCTGCTCATCACCTACACGTTCAGGCTGGCGTTCGGCGCCGGCGGCGCGCAGTTCGGGTTCGCGGCGGCGATCTCGGTGTTCATCTTCGCGATCGTGGCGCTCATCTCCGCGGTGGCCTTCCGCCGTACCCGCAAGCAGGAGGAGGTCTACGCATGAAACTGGCACTCCGGCACGTGTTCGTCCTCGTCGTGTGCGCGTTCGCGCTGTTCCCGATCCTGTTCGTGGTCTCGGCGGCGATCAACCCCATGGGCACGCTCGCCTCCACCGACCTGCTGCCGTCGGGGGCGAGCCTGACCAACTTCGCCAACCTGCTCACCTCCGACACCTATCCGTTCGGCCGCTGGTTCTTCAACTCGGTGTTCATCGCGCTGACCTCGTCGTTCGCGAGCCTGCTGCTGTCGATGCTGGCCGCCTACGCCTTCAGCCGCATGCGCTTCGCAGGCCGCCGGGTCGGGCTGCTCGCGCTGCTGCTCATCCAGATGTTCCCGCAGTTCCTGGCCATCGTGACGATCTTCATGATCTTCACCGAGGTGACCGAGCTGTACCCGGCCTTCGGCTTCAACACCATCTGGGGCCTGCTGCTGCTCTATCTCGGCGGCGCGCTCGGCGTGAACACCTGGCTGATGAAGGGCTTCCTCGACACCGTGCCCAAGGAGCTCGACGAGGCCGCCACCGTCGACGGCGCCACGCACGCGCAGATCTTCTGGCGGGTCATCATGCCGCTGGTCACGCCGATCCTCGCGGTCACCGCGCTGCTCGCCTTCATCGGCGTCATGAGTGAGTTCCTCATGGCCAACGTGTTCCTGCGCGACCCCGAGAGCAAGACCCTCGCCGTCGGCATGTACGGCATGATCGCCGGCGACCACCGCAACGCCAACTTCGGCATGTTCGCCGCGGCGACGTTGCTCACCGCCGTACCCACGGTGAGCGTGTTCCTATGGCTGCAGAAGTACATCGTCTCCGGGCTCACGGCCGGGGCTGTCAAGGGATAGGTCCATGCGTCACATCGGCGAGCCGCATCACGACGGCTCAGCTCTCTACGTCTCCTGCCAGGAGCCGGCGCTCGGCTCGCGCGTCACCCTCTGGCTGCGGGCGCCGCTGGCCGCCGGCGTCACCGGCGTGCACGTCCGTACGGTCTGCGACGGCGAGCCCCGCTACACCGAGGCCCGCGTCGACGAGGCCAGGACCGGCGCGCGCGTGGCCGGGTTCGGCTCCGGCGTCCACGGGGCCGACGTCTGGTGGCAGGCCGAGGTCACGGCGGTCAACCCGGTCACGCCGTACCGGTTCCTGCTGCGTACCGGGCGGGGCCAGGCGTGGCTCACGGCGGCGGGACCGGTCACCCACGACGTGACCGACGCGGGCGACTTCCGCCTGGTCTGTCACCAGGCGCCGCCGTCGTGGATGTCGGACACGATCGTCTACCAGATCTTCCCCGACCGGTTCGACCGCTCGGGGCCCATGCCCGAGCCGCCGGACTGGGCGCTGCCGCGCGACTGGGACCGCGACCCGGTGATCCCGAGCGGTCCCGGCACCGCCGAGCAGTTCTACGGCGGCGACCTCGACGGCGTCGTCCGCCGCCTGGACCACATCCAGGGGCTCGGCGCCGACACCGTCTACCTGACGCCGATCTTCCCCGGCCGCTCCAACCACCGCTACGACGCCGCGAGCTTCGAGCACGTCGACCCGCTGCTCGGCGGCGACGAGGCCCTGCACCGGCTGTCGGGCGCGCTGCACGCGCGCGGCATGCGCCTGCTCGGCGACATCACCACCAACCACTGCGGCGACGCCCACGAATGGTTCACCGCCGCCGTCTCCGACGTGAACGCCCCCGAACGGGAGATGTTCTACTTCGACCCCGACACCGGCGACTACGAGTCCTGGTGGGGCGTCAAGTCGCTGCCCAAGCTCAACTGGGGCAGCGAGCTCGTACGCTCCAGCATGCGCGCGGTGCTCAAGAAGTGGCTCGGCCCGCTCGACGGCTGGCGCGTCGACGTCGCCAACATGACCGGCAGGCTCGGCCACGACGACCACAACCACGAGGTCGCCGCCATGCTGCGCGGGCAGCTCGGCCCCGAGGCCGCCTTCATCGCCGAGCACAACCACGACGCCTCGGCCGACCTCGACCGCGACGGCTGGCACGGCACCATGAACTACGGCGGCTTCACCCGCCCGGTCTGGGCCTGGCTGCGCGGCCCCGAGCTGGACCTGGACCACTTCCTGGGCGTGCCGGGCGGCGTGCCGCGGCGCGACGGCCTCGACACGCTGGCCACGTTCAGGACGTTCGCCTCACATTTGTCGTGGCGCTCACTCACGCACTCCTGGCAGCTGCTCGACTCCCACGACTCGCCGCGCATCCGCACGGTGACGGGCTCGCGCGACCGCCACCTGCTCGCCCTCGGCCTGCAGGCCACCCTGCCCGGCACGCCGATGGTGTTCGCGGGCAGCGAGTTCGGCCTCACCGGGATCAACGGGGAGCACTCGCGCACCCCGATGCCCTGGAACCGGCCGCACGACCAGGACCCGGCGACGCTGGCCGCCTACCGCGAGCTGCTCGGGCTGCGCCGTGCCGAGCCCGCGCTGCGCCACGGCGGCCTGCGCTGGCTGCACGCCGACGCCGACTGCCTGGTCTTCGCCCGCGAGACGTTCGAGGAGTCTCTGGTGGTGTGCGTACGCCGCGCGCCCGGCACGCCGCTGGAGCTCGGCACGCGCGCCGAAGGCGTTTACAACGCTCCAGACGGCGACGTGATCCCGGGCGACGGACCTTCACTGAGTGTGTGGCGCCTCACACGCTGATCACGCTACGGTATGCGTCTGCCCCGTCCCGCCTTCAACTAGACAGTGGTGTGCTCGCATGAGGTTGCTCTCCGTAGCCGTCGCGGCTTCGTTCCTGGCCGTCGTCCCCACCACGGCCGAAGCCCAGGCGGGCACCACCTACTACGTCGACTCCAAGGCGGGCGACGACGGCGCGGCCGGCACCAGCGCCGACAAGCCGTGGAAGTCGCTCGACCAGGTCAACGCCGCCGACCTCAAGCCGGGCGACACGATCAGCTTCAAGCGGGGCAGCAGCTTCACCGGCCCGCTCACGCTCACCGCCAAGGGCACCGCGGCCAGGCCCATCGTCATCCAGGCCCACGGCGCCGGGCCGCTGGCCAGGATCAGCGGCGGCGAGGGTGCGTGCGTGCTGGTCAAGGGCGCCTACTGGCGCATCGGCGGCCTGCGCGCCTCCAAGTGCGGGTGGGCCGGGTTCGAGCTGGCGGGCCACCACGTCGAGCTGACCGGCGTGCAGGCCGACGGCAACGGCGCGGGCGTGTGGGTGACGCCGTCCGGCTCCCGCAACACCGTCCGCGACAGCACGC